>JBBQST010000187.1:0-8854 GCA_038213625.1 Thermoflexales bacterium | reverse complement strand
CCTCCAACAGCACGACGCGATGGTTTCGCCGTGCCAGCGTGATCGCTGCATTGCATCCCGCCAAGCCGCCCCCGACAATGGCTGCATCAAACACGGAGTTTCTCCGCCACCCGCGTCATACGCCACGGAAAGTGACTGTATACGCAGGCAGTTTCTAGCCCTGCCACCTGTGCCAGATACCTTAGCCCGCGCGGGGTAGGTCGTAGGGCAACGTGATGCTGATAAAACATAAATGTTGATCGATTAATCTTTCCGTGTGGAAAGACAAGCTAATGAACTCTTTTTTCTGATGCTGATGACCAAAATGGCCAACAGCATCGAGATGGGTCACTGGTTTGTTCGCAGTCCCAAACGAAAGACGAGTGATACGACCAACCCAATCCTATTTTGGCGGCGCTGGCAACCCAGTGACCCTGTGCTGACTACTTGAGTTCGTCCAGAGTTTATAGCCGTTGACGTATTTCTGCTGACAGATTTTGACAGTCTTTCTGAGTTCCCGATTGCCGCAGACGGCAAAGCCAAGCGGCATGAACGGGAGATTTGAGATGAGGATCTCTGCGAAATTCTGGTAAATAGTGAGGCCGCCAGAGATTCTTCGCTCCACTCAGAATGACAGAATACGGCTCTAGCCGATTTGAAAAACACTCTCTAAGCATATTTCCCTGGCGGCTTCGCGTCTTTGCGTGAAAAAGCTCAGGTCATCAGAGGTAGGTTCTAAATCAATGGGCTCGTTATCTCACCCAACGGCGCTTTGCCATTGCTTAAGCCGGTTGCATGCGCTGCATTTGCCACACCCATCGGCACTGGATTCACAATGCTTCGGCACACCGGGTTGGTGCAACCAGGGCAGTGCAGCGGGTATTGCGAGGAATGCACCTGGCCGCTGTGCAAATGATCGGCCGCAATGTGGGCCAGTGCCTGCACAAATAGCGGGTCGGCATTCATGGCCGGCGCGCGTTTGAATTGAGTGATGCCAACTTCGTGCGCCAACTCGGCATACTCAATGTCCAGTTCATGCAGCGTCTCGATGTGGTCGCTGGTGAAGGCAATGGGGATGGTGAGCACGTGTTGCTGGCCGCGTTGGCCCAGGTTGCGAATCACACCCTCGGTGCCCGGCCCCAGCCAGCGCATCGGCGGAATATCGGACTGGTAGGCCAGCAAAAACTCATTGGAAAAGCCCAACGATTCCATCACCCGTTGCACGGTCGCGCCGACTTCCTGCGGGTAGGGGTCGCCGCGGTCGATCACTGACAGCGGCAGCGAGTGGGCGCTGAACAACAGCAGGACCTTGCCGCGATCCTCCGGCGCAAACTGGGCCAGCCCCTCGCGCACCTGCTTGGTCATCGCGGCGATGAAGGCGGGGTGGGTGTGCCAGCGGTCGATCAGGCTCCACTGGAATTTCGTATTGAGCTTCAGCCGGGCCGATTCGCGCCATAGCTCGTTGAAGCTGGCCCCGGTGGTGCTGCAACTCCACTGTGGATATTGGGTAAAAGCGACCGCGCGTTGTACGCCGTCGGCCTCCATCTGCTTCAATGCCGTCTCGGTCAGAGGGTTGGCATAGCGAAAGGCGATGTAGAACTGGTGCGGCGCGGTCTCGGGTGAGAGTTTATCGAGCAGCGGGATCAGCCCCTGCCCCTGCAACTGTGTCCACTTGTAGATGGGCGACCCGCCGCCAATCTCGGCATATTTGCGCTGCACTTTGGGCGTGCGCCGTTTGGCAATAAATCGACCCAGCCGCTGTTGCATCGGCAGCGGGATCAGCTCCGAGTCCAAAAACATGCGCTCCAAAAATGGGCCAACGTCGTCCACCGTCCGCGGCCCACCCAAATTCAATAAGACAATCCCAGTTCGAAATTTCATAAATGCTTTGCACCTTCGCTCAGCATTCTACAGATTTGTATAGGATTACATAGATTACTTTCGTCATAAGCGAGCGCCGTCATTCGTTACTGCCGGGTTCACACTCGCTCCCAGCGCCTTCAGGGCGTTCTTTTGCACCTCGGTCATGCCGGTCACCCCGGCGATGTTCATCCCGGCATACGGCCCGGCCGCGCGCCATCTCCGCACGCTCTGGCCCGTGTTCACATCCCAGATCTGCACCAGACCACCCCAGTCGCTGCTGGCCAGGCGTTTCTGATCTGCCGGCGCGCTGGGGTCAAAATCCAACGACATGGTGGACATGGCCTGGCCGCGGAGGGTGTTGAGCAATCGGCCGGAAGGCAATGCGCGAATCTCGATGGTTTGCTCCGGTGTCACGGTGGCCAGCTGAGTCCCGTCTGCGCTCAGGGTGAAACCGATGGCTTTGACTGCGTCGGGTCCCGTGTCATTCCACAGCCGGATCTGCGCGCCCGTTGCCACATCCCACACCCTCAAGGTCAAGTCCCAACTGTTGACAAAGGCCCAGTACCCATCCGGGCTGAACATGGCATTGATCCCGGCGTTGACATGATCGCGCCAGACTTGAATTGGCTGGCCGGTTTGCACATCCCACAGGCGCGCCGTGTGGTCGAGGCTGCCGCTGAGCACGGTGCGGCCGTCGGGGCTGAACGACACGGCAACCACGTCATCCTCATGGCCTTGCAACACCCGCCAACTGGCCTCGGCCGTGGCCCCATCCATGGCATTGATTTGCCAGAGCCGAATCGTGTAGTCGGAGCTGCCCGTTGCCAGGAGCGTGCCATCGGGGCTGAAGACGACTTTGCGAACGGCATCGTGATGGGCGACCAGTGAGCCGATGTTGTGTCGAGTGGCCACATCCCACAGTTGCACGGTGTGGTCGGCGCTGGCGCTGGCCAATGTGCCGCCGTCGGGGCTAAAGACCACCGACAGGATTGAGGCGTGATGGGCCTGCCATTGCACCACCGGCGGAGGCGTGTTTTGACTGTGTTGCGTGTTGCGATTCGATGGCACTCGCAACTCCCACAGGCGCAGTTTGCCGTCGGCGCTGCAACTGGCCAACTGTGTTCCAGTGGCGTTGAACTGGATCGAGCGCACGGTGTCGAAATGGCCGTGCAAAACATCCAGCGCGCGCCCGTTGTGGGTGTCCCACAACATCAGCGTGCGGTCGACGCTGCCGCTGGCCAGCATATTGCCGCCACGGCTAAATGACAGTGAGGTGATCTCGTCACGATGGCCCAACAACGTGTGGGTGAGTTGCCCGGTGTCGAGGTTCCACAGGCGCACCGTGCGGTCGGCGCTGCTGCTGGCCAATACGGGTTCATGGGGATGAAACAGCAGCCGGCGCACAATGTGACGATGGCCGGCCAGGGTGCGCACCCGCTCGCCGGTGGCGGCATCCCACACGTAAATCATGCCGTTGTGGCTGCCGCTGATCAGAAAGCGTCCATCCGGCGAAAACGCCAGACAGGTCACTTCGCGCACATGGCTGCCCAGGCTACGAACCACCTGGCCTGATGCGATATCCCACACCACGACATTGCGGTCGGAGCTGCCGGCCAGGTATTGCCCATCGGGGCTGAAGGCCAGCGATTCGACCACGTGGTCGTGTTCGTTGAAGTGCTGCACGAGCTGGCCGGTGGCAATGTCCCACAGACAGACCTTGCCCGCGCGGCCGCTGCTGGCGATCTGGCGATCATCGCGGCTGAATGCCAGACCGTAGACGCGATCGTTGTGGCCGTGCAACAACTGCACCACCTGTCCTGTCTTTGAGCTGCTGATGCAGATCTGAAATTCCAGGGTGCCGTGGGCCAGCAGATCGCCGTTGTTGCTGAAAATGATGGGATGCCCCACGCTTAATGGCTGACGAAACGCATGGTTGAGCCGTCCCTCGGCCACACGCCACAAACACAAGTCGCTCTCCACAGCGCCCGCCATCATGACTTCGCCCGACTCATCCATCTTCAAAGTCGCCAGATCGAACGAAAGCGTAAACGCCGAGTTCGACAAATCAGCATCCGCGAAGTTGATGGCGGCCTGGGTCGCGCGTCGCAAATCGGCCTGCCACACGGCCAGCCGCGAGAAATCGAACTCGCTGGGGTCCCAACCCAGGTGCAGAATCAGATTCAGGATGTTGCCGGCTCCATGGCCATCAATGCGCACGGCCTCGCTTCGCATGTCGTCGAGCCGGCGGTGCAGACGGGCGCGTAAGTGCTGCTCGCCCAGGTTGGCTCGCAGACGGTGGGCGATGGGCTGGACAATGAGCCGGGCCTGGCTTTGGCGCGCATACTCCTGGCTTTGGGCTTTGAGGATGGCGTAACGATTCAGAGGCGAGGTAATGGGCGATGGAATGGGCGATGAAATGGGCAGAGAGGCCGAGCCGGCCAGATCCTCGCAGATGGCTTGAATCAGCGTCTCGGTGGCATATTCCATCACCACGTTTTGCAGGGTGATGCCCTGACTGTTCGGACTCTCGTCGGTGCTAGGAGCGTCAAATGGATTGGGGTCGGGTCGCTGCTCCAGCAACGAACGTTGTTTCAAGGCCTGGAGCGCCTCCACAAAGGCATGCGGCGCAACATGTTGCACCAGATTGCGGCTCAGCACCTTGGGCACCACGGCCGTGCGCTCAATGGCCAGCCAGATCAAAATGTCATGCTCCAACTCGGACAGCCGCTCGAATTGTTGATGGAGCACCGCACGCACATCGCCGAACACGGGCATGTCTTCACGTTGAAACGCGGCCACATCGCCGTCGAACATATCCACAATGGTGTTGGCCACAATTTGCAGGGCCAGTGGGTTGCCGGAGTAATGCTGGTTGAGCACCACCGCCTGCTGTGGCGACGTTGTCAGTTGGTGTGCCTGCAAAATGGCCTGGCTCGCTGTCGTGCTCAGACCTTGCAGTGAGAGCAGCCGCACCGGCCCGGCTGGCCGCAACAGCCGGGTCAGCACCTGGGGTTGCTCGCGGCTGGTGAGCATCAGTGCGCTGTGATGGGTGCCGCTGGCGACGCGCTGAAGCAACTGGGCGTAGTCCTCGTAGCCGGGCTGAAGCTCACCCACGCCGGGTCCTGGCTTAAGCACGCTCTCGAAGTTGTCCAACACCAACAGACAGCGGTGTTCGTGCAAATAGCTGAGGAGGAGCCGAATTTGCTCGCGCGTGGACTGCGGCCATTCGGTTAATGTCTGGCCCGACAGCGTTTGCAGCCAGTTGCGCAACACCTCTGATAACGCCGGCGAGTTCACCAGTGAACACCACGCGACGAAATCAAACTGGTCGGCCACGGATTGCATCACCTGTGCCGCCAGCGTGGTTTTGCCGACGCCACCCATTCCCAACACGGCCACCAGCCGGCACTGATCCTGCTCCAGCCAGTTTTGGATCTGGCGCATCTCCTGATTGCGGCCATGCATGATGGGCGGCGTAGGCATCTCGCGAAGGTCGCGGCGAAGATCGCGCCGAGTATCGTGGTGATGATCCTGGCCTGGGCCATCCGAAATGGGTGCGTGTGAAGATGCGCGAGGTTCAAGCACCGCTGGATCGGCGGACACGGTGTCTTGCAGGGCCAGCGCAATGGCTTGCTCGATGACCATGGTCCGGCCCTCTGCGCGCGCAATCTCGAATGTGGTGGCATCGCCGACATGGCCCAACTGATTCAGCAACCTTTGCCCACTGTCCTCAAACGCAACCTGATCGCGGTGCAAGAGCTGGCTTTGCAGTTTGGCCAGCAATGACGTGACGGCACCCAATAGTTGGGCCGAGCGGCGCAGGGTTTGAAAGCGCGCACCCTCCGGCAATTGCTGGGCATAGGCAATCCCGATTCCGGCCTGACACGCCAGACAGGCGGCCACACCCTGCTGGTCACCCAGCTCCAGGTTCAAGGTCAGACTCTCGCGGCACAGGGCAGCGGCCTGGACAAAATGGCTCTGACCCAGCGCCAGCCAGGCCATTTGCCGCAGCGGATACGCGCGCGCGCCGGGGCTGATGGGCAACTGACTGCTGGTTTCATAGGCGGCCCAGGCCTGATAGCCATCGCCGCGCATCAGGGCCAGATCACCCTGATAGGACAGCAGCCAGCCCACATGCCACATGCCCCCTAAATTGCGCCAGATGGCGATACTGCGCGCAATCAAGTCATTGGCCGCGGCAGAGTCTTTTTGCTGAATGGCGATGCTGGCCAGAATACGCAGGGCCAGGCCAGTGATGGCTGGGTCGTGGTGCGGCTGATTGGAGGCACCTGCGTTGTTAAGGGTGTGGTCGACAGCGTGTTCTAAAAACTGGCGGGCGGCAGTCGTCTCACCCCACATGGCCAGCGTAATGCCGGCTGCCACCCCAAAACGCGCGGACTGTGGGCCGGCGTGGTTGGCAGAGAAGCCGGCGTGGAGCATTAATTGCGACAGATGACGCCGCACCGGCTCCTGATACAGACTGAGCGAGCCGCGCATCCACCAACACCACGAGAGCGCGGCAATCAGGCGAACGCCGGCGTCCCAGTCCTGGCGGGCCAGGGCTTGATCAATGGCGGCGCGAAAGTTATCGGCATCGGGCCGCAGCCAGGCGGCTTCGCCATCGCTCTCGGTGCTGGTGGCAGTGTGCTCGGCCAGTTGCAAAAAATAGGCGATGGCGCGGCCGTGCAGGCTGTGTGTTTCTTCCACGCTGTTTTCATTGCCTGGCTCATCGCTTCGCTTATTCAGATCACTCAGCTCATTCAGTTCATTCAGCTTGCTTTGAGCAAACTCGCGAATGATCTCGAGCATGCGATAGCGGGTGTGTTCGCCGCCGGTTTGAGGGAGCAGCAATGATTTGTCGACGAGTCGTGAGAGCAGATCCAGGGTATTGGGCAGATCGACCACGGCCTCGGCCGCATCGACTGTAAAGCCGCCAGCGAAGATGGCGAGCCGGCGAAACAGGATTTGTTCAGGCGCACTCAGCAGGTCGTAACTCCAGCCGATGGCAGCGCGCAGGGTTTGGTGGCGCGGCGAGGTGGGCCGGTTTGCGTTAATGATGGGGTCGAGCCGCTGGGTGAGACGGGTGGCGATTTCGGTGGGCGACAGGAGGTTGATGCGCGCGGCAGCCAACTCGATGGCCAATGGCAGGCCCTCCAGGCGCTGGCAAATCTGGGTGATGGCGGCGGCATTGGCCGGGGTGAGTGCGAAGCCGGGCTTGATTTCGCGCGCGCGTTCGACGAAGAGCTGAATGGCCTCGAACGACAGCAGCTCATCAGGCCATGTCTCGGACGATGAGTGCGTGGCGGCGAGTTCACCTGAAGCAACAGCGACAGGTATCGACAGCGCAGCAACCGGCCACACCCGCTCGCCCTCCAGGTTCATCGACTCGCGGCTGGTGGCAAGGATCTTGAGGTTGGGACAGGTGCTGAGCCAGCGGCCTGACCAGGTGGCACAGGCCGCAATCATGTGTTCGCAGTTATCCAGAATCAGCAGCAGCGATTTGAATTGCACATAGGCCACGACCGCGTCCACAGCTGCGGCGTCAAAATTTCCCGACTGGCCCAAAGCCGAGGCCACGGCCTGGGGCAACAAGGCAGGATCGGTGAGCGAGGCCAGATCCACCCTGCACAGGCCATCGCCAAATCGAGGTCGGCCGGCCGATGCCACCTCCAGTGCCAGCCGCGATTTGCCGCAGCCGCCGGGGCCGGTGAGTGTGACCAGGCGAGCCTGCGTCATCAACTCACTCAAGGACTGAATCTCGTTCTGCCGGCCCACAAAGCTGGTCAGTGGCGCGGACAGTTGCTGGTGCTGGAGATTGGGTTGATCGAGCACAAAGGCCGGCGCGCTGGCCTGCGTGTTCTGATCGCGTATCTGTTCGTAGAGTGCGACGGTTTGGGGCGATGGCTCTACGCCAAGCTCGTCGGTGAGAATGCGGCGGCATGCGGCGTATTGAGCCAGCGCAGCGGTGCGCTGGCCGCTGCGCGCCAGACTGCGCATGAGCTGCTGGTGTGCCTCTTCGCGCCACGGCTCCAGCTCCACCTGACGCAGGGCATAGCGCCGGGCCTGCTCGAAGTTGCCCCTGGCTTCGGCGTGGGCGGCCAGAAGATGCAGCGCATCCAACATTTGAATGTGCAATTGCTCCTGCTTCAGCCGGCGCCATTCCTCAAACGGCGCGCTGTTGTGCACGGCAAATTCAGATAGAAAATCGCCGCGATACAGATCGACGGCCTGACGCAGACGCGCTGCGCATTCATCACACGCCTCTGGGTGAGCGTGCGGGTGCTGGGCGCACGTTTTCAGCAACGTCGAAAACTGGGCCACATCAAACTCGATGGGTTTGGCCGGGTTGAACTGGAGGGCTTGCCGCGAGATGAGCAGGTAGGGCAATGCCGCAGGAGCGGCCGATGACGTTGCGGGTGCTAAGCGTGATTCAGGTGGATCAGGAATGGCATTGCGCAACAGATGCAGAACATGGCGCAAGGTGGTGCGTGCATTGGCGTCGGGATAATCCGCCCACAACAGGGTGGCAAGCGCACTGCGCGGATGCGACCGATCTGCCTCGACTGCCAGATAGGCCAGCAGTGCCCTCACTTTGTCGGTCTCGAAATTGATGATGGGTTCGCCGTCCAAAGCGGCGTAAAACCCCCCAAAAAGCCGAAGCGATAGATTAGGCAATGCGATTCCTCAAGAGCGTTTTGCAATCCTGTTGGGTATTGCATCAACAATCACGGCGTTAGCAACGGCAGTGTCTACATCAATGTCCATGGCGGCATCGAATTTAACATCAATTAGAGCTGGCGAGCTGAACTGGCGAGACATGAGCGGGACTGTAGCCAGTATGGGTTGCATCACGATTTTGTCACGCAACTGATCTAAGTAAGTCGCCAAAAGTTCTTGTTCTCCACTCCATCGTCGTTCCCGCTTCGGCTCCGCTCAGTGCAAGCTTCGGCTCCGCTCAGGGAACGGGCTCTAGCGAGCCTCGGTGGCTGAGCGGAGTCGAAGCCACCAGGAC
>JBBQST010000186.1:0-8855 GCA_038213625.1 Thermoflexales bacterium | reverse complement strand
GGGCGGGTAGCCGCCACCCGCCAGCCGCCATCTGCCTCTACTTCGTCTCAGTCTCGTACGGCTGCCCCAGCGCGGCCGGCGCGTTGTTGCGCCGGCCAAATCCGGCCAGCACCACAATCGTCAGCACATACGGCAACAGCGACACAATCTGTGAGGGGATGGCGATGTTAATAATTTGCAGCTTGACGGCGATGGCATCGGGGATGGTGAAGAGCAGCGAGGCACCGAGCGCGCCGATGGGGTTCCAGCCGCCGAAGATCATCGCGGCCAGACCGATGAAGCCACGGCCACCCGTAATATTCGGCGTGAAGCGACCCACCGAGCCGAGGGTGAGATACACACCGCCGAGGCCGGCCAGCATCCCGCCCAGAATCACATTCAGGTAGCGCAGACGATTCACCTTGATGCCGACGGTATCGGCCGCGCGTGGGTATTCGCCGACGGCGCGCGTGCGCAGTCCCCACACGGTGCGAAACAGCGCCACTTGCAGCGCCACCGCCAAAATGATCATGACATAGGTCAACGGCTTCTGTTGAAACAAAATGGGACCCAGCACAGGAATGTTGGATAGCAGCGGAATTGGCAGCTCCGCCAGCGTGGGCAAATCGACATTGGTATCGAAGGCGCGATAGAAATAGCCGGTGAGGCCGGCCGCAAAGATATTGATCACCGTGCCGCTGATGACCTGATTGGTCTTGTATTTGATGGACAACAGCGCGTGCAAGGCCGAGATGAGCCCACCGGCCAGCACCGCTGCCACCAGGCCGATTGCAACCGAGCCGGTCAGCACGCCAATGGCATAGCCCACATACGCCGCCACCAGCATTACGCCCTCCAGGCCCACGTTGATGATGCCGCTGCGCTCACACAGAATGCCGCCCAGCGCGGCCAGCACGATGGGCGTGGCCGTGCGCAGGGCCGCTTGCAGCATGCTGACCCAGTCGAGTTGGAGGAGTTGTTGGAAGAAATCCATGAGCTATGAGCGGGGAGCTGGGAGCGGAGAGCGAGGAGTTCGGAGGGCCTGGGTGAGCCCGATGAGCATTCGTCTGACTTCGATGACTTGGGATGAGAGTTGAATTGATATGGAAGGATCAATGAATGAGAGATCACGCGCCAGTAACAGATAGTAGTCAACTTCGTTTGCGGAGCCGATGGAAATGTGAAGATATCTTGCAAAATCGGCATCGGTGTTTTTGCCACACCCCTCGGCAATGTTTGCAGGCACAGACACAGCCGCGCGCCGTATCTGGCTGGTTAGACCATATTGCTCTTCCTTGGGGAACCCCTTGGTTGCCTCATAGAGCACAAGCACAAACTGGTGCGCCTTTTGCCAAACCGCCAATGTTTTGAAATCTCTCATAGCTTTCTTTCGCTTCGTCCAACCACAATTCACCAAGTTCTTCTTCTTGCTCATCGCTCTCAGCTCATCGCTCTCAGCTCATCGCTCTCAGCTCATCGCTCTCAGCTCATCGCTCTCAGCTCTTAGCCTTCCGCTTAAATAACCCGGTGATGATGCCCGGCGCGGCCACGAAAATGATGATGAAGGCTTGCAGCACGGCGATGATGTAGTTGCTGACGCCGGCCGCAAACTGCATATAGGTGCTGCCATTTTGCAGCGCGCCAAACAGCAGGGCCGAGAGCGCGATGCCGATGGGATGGCCTTGACCCAACAAGGCCACGGCGATGCTGTCGAAGCCATAGCCGCTGGTGAACGCGCTGGGCAGATAGCGATACAGCGACAGCACTTCGACCGCGCCGGCCAACCCGCAAATGGCGCCGCTGAGCGACATGGCGACAATGGTGGTGTTGTCCACGTTCATACCGGCATAGCGCGCTGCGCTGGCATTCAGGCCCACCGTGCGGATGCGAAAGCCGAGCGGTGTGCGCTGCATCACAAACCAATACACTATGGCGATGACGATGGCGAGCACGAAGCCGTAATGCAATTTATCCGGCGCAGCAAAGATGCCCGGGATCGCGGCCGTGTCCAGCACATCCGGTGTGCGCGGTGCGCTGCCGACGCTGCGAATCGGGCCATTCACCAGATAGTCCACCACTGAGTAGGCCACGTAGTTCAGCATGATCGTGGTGATGACCTCGCTGGCCCCGCGCTTGGCTTTGAGGACGCCGGCGATGCCAGCCCAAATGGCACCGGCCAGCGCGCCGCCAATCAGCACCAACGGCAAATGGATGAACGCGGGCAATCCGGTCAGCTTGAAGCCCAAAGTCACTGACACCAGCGCGCCCATGTAAAACTGGCCCTCGCCGCCGATGTTAAACAAGCCAGCCGTGAAGCTGAGCGAGATACCCAGTGCCAACAACAAAAAGGGGATCGTGGCGACCAGCGTATCCGTAAAAGCCCACGGCCGGGTCTCGGTGGCGGGCCGCAGAAATGCGCCCTCGGCCAGGGCGCGGTAGGCTTCGAGGGGATTTGAGCCGGTGATGAAGATGATGATGCCGGCCAGAATCAGGCCCATCAGCACCGATGCGACCGGCACCCAAGCGTTTCTAGCGAAGCGTTGTAGTGACATTCGGTGTGAGCTTAAGTGTCAGACATCTCGGAGATGTCTGACACCTTTTCATCGGCTTCCTGTGGCCGATTAACTTTCAGTGGCGCTTCGGGTCGGGTGAGCCGGCGAATGGCCTCGGCAGCTTGGGGGTAATGCGCGATCAATTCGTCGCGGTCGCCGCCGATGTAGTCGGTGTGGTGGTAGCCGGGGGCCATGGTGGTGCCAAATAAGGCGTATGCGCCGCCGGGTTGCAAGCGCGAGCCCTGCCACACATCCCTCGGCACCACGCACTGCACCTGTTGGCCGTTCAACACATCCTGGCCCAGCACCACAAACTCCACGCGGCCATCGGGGTGCAGCAAAGTTAATTCCATGGGGTCGCCGAGATAGAAGTGATAAATCTCGTCGGTGGGTAACTTGTGTAGGGCCGAGAAGCTATCGGCCGCATCGGTCAGCAGCGCCAGAATAGCGGTGCCGAACACATGCTCGATCCCGTAGCGATCCGGCAGTGCCTCCACGTCGATCACATCGTCGGACGCATAGGTGCGCACAAACAAGCCGCCTTCAACGGCGAGTGGCCGCAGGTGAAAGTGTGCGATTAAGTCTTGCGCTGTTGTCATATTTTTTATGATCCCTTCCCCATCATTAGCAAACCCAGGTCTTCGCGCGTCACACCGGCCTCACGCTCACCCACGATCTGGCCCTTAAACATCACCAGGATTCGATCACTGAGCGAGAGAATTTCATCCAACTCGGCACTGACCAGCAATACGGCCACGCCGGCATCGCGCTGCTCCACGATGCGCTTGTGGATGAACTCGATGGAGCCGACATCGACGCCACGGGTGGGTTGGGCAGCGATCAGCAACTTGATCGGCCGCGAGAATTCGCGCGCCACCACCGTCTTTTGCTGGTTGCCACCCGACAGGCTGCCCATGGCAGTTTTCTCATCGGGTGTGCGCACGTCGAATTCGTGAATGAGCCGGCGCGCATGCTCGGCGATAGCCGCTTCGTTCAACGTGCCCAGTGCGCCCTGGGTAAATGGCGCGCGTTCAATGGTCGAGAGCACCAGGTTGTACGTCAGCGGATAGGCCGCCACCATGCCGAAGCGCTGGCGGTTCTCGGGAATGTGCGCGCCGCCGGCCTCGATCAAGGCATGCGCATCGGCGTTGCGCAATTCCACGCCGTCCACACTCACCCGGCCGCCCACATGCTCACGCAACCCGGTGATCGCTTCGATCAGCTCGGTCTGGCCGTTGCCCTCAACACCGGCAATTCCCAGAATTTCGCCGGCGCGCACCGTGAACGCGACCTGATGGACGGCTTCGCCCTTGCGATCATTCATCACGGTCAGGCCACTCACATCCAGCACAATTTGCTTCGGCTCGGCCGTCGTCTTATCGACCTGCAACAGCACGCTACGGCCCACCATCATCGCCGCGAGCGAGGCTTCGGTGGCATCGTGCGGCGTGGTCGTGCCCACCACTTTGCCCTGCCGCAGCACCGTGATGCGATCGGCCACCGCCTGAACTTCCTTGAGCTTGTGAGTGATAAAAATAATCGACACGCCCTGAGCGACCAAAAGACGAAGGGTCTCGAATAGGTGGGTAACTTCGAGCGGCGTCAGCACCGCCGTAGGCTCGTCCAGCACCAGTACCTGCGCGTTGCGATACAGCGCCTTCACAATCTCGACGCGCTGTTGCAGGCCGACGGATAGATCTTTGACATAGGCATCCGGGTTAATCTTCAGGCCATATTCCTGGGCGATGTTACGGATGCGGTCAATGGGAGGTTGGGTGTCGAGCAGGCCAAGGAGACGGGAAAGAGACGAGAGACGACGGACGGGGGACGGCGGAATCGAGTCGTCGGTCGTCCCAGCTTCTGAGCTGCGCCGTCCGTCGTCGCGGCTTCCGAGCCGCTCCGTCTCCCGTCTCCCCTCCCCCGTCTCCATCCCCAGCACAATGTTCTCGGCCACCGTCAGTGTCGGCACCAGCATAAAGTGCTGATGCACCATGCCGATGCCGTTTTGAATCGCCACGCGTGGGCTGGTGATTTTGACGGGCTGGCCGTCGAGCAAAATCTCGCCCTCATCCGGCTGATACAGGCCGTAGAGGATGTTCATGAGCGTGGACTTGCCCGCGCCGTTCTCGCCCAGCAGCGCGTGAATCTCGCCCTTGCGCAGATCAAAGCTGATACCGTCGTTGGCGATGACGCCGGGGAAACGCTTGGTGATGCCGCGCATTTCCAACGCGGCCTGCATCTCAGATTTACCAGCAGGTGTTTGAGGCGAATCCAAATTTGCCATAAGTGGGTGAACCCTCAATGAATGAGCCCATTGTATGCAAACGGCAGAAACAAAACACCCTGAGCCGGCAAAAGCCAAACTCAGGGTGCAAACACTGGCTGTTAGCGGCTAGCTGCTAGCAGCCAACTGCCAGCCACTAATAACCAATAACTACTCCGTGCACTCATCCGGCACTTTCACCGTCGCGTCAATCTCGCCCTTCTTCAATGCGGCGGTGATCTCGTCCAGTTTGGTCTTCACATCGGCCGGCACCTTGCTGTCCACATCGTGAAAGGGTGCAATACCGACGCCGTCGTTGTTGATGTTGTAGAGGCTGATGCCGGGCTTGAAGCTGCCGTCCACCATGCTCTTGACGGCCGTGAACGTCGACACATCCACCCGCTTCATCGCGCTAGTCAGCAGAATGGGCCGCGCGCCTTCGAGGGTGTTGTACTGGTCTTGATCAACACCAATACCCAATACATCCTTGCCAGCCTTCGCCTCTTCGGCGATGCCCAGCAAGCCGCCGTTACCCGTCTGGCCGCCAGCCGCGAAGATCACGTCGGCACCTTCCTCGATCTGCGACAGCGCAGTTTCTTTGCCCCACTCGGGATCGTTGAAGGCCTTGGGGCCGGGCTGCTGATATACCCCAAATATCTTGATGTCGGGCTTGGCGTACTTGGCACCCTTCTCGAAGCCAACCTTGAACTTGCACACCGGCGGAATGTTGATGCCCACAACCGAGCCGATGGTGCCGGTCTTGCTCATCAACGCGGCCACCGCGCCAGCCAAAAAGCCGGACTGATCCTCAGCGAACAACAAGCTGTTTACGTTGCTCAGGCTGCCAGCGGCGTAGCAATCGGTCTTGGTGTCGTCGCAAATCTTGCTGTCTTTGGTGGGGAAGTAGCCGACATCGACGATGGCAAACTTCGTGTTGGGGTACTTCATCGCCATCGCGGCCGTGTCATCGCCCATCAGGAAGCCGACGGTGATGACGAGGTCGTAACCCTCGTTCACAAACTGCTCGATGTTCTTCTGGTAGTCCGTGGGCTGTTTGGACTCGATGGCCTTGGCCTCGACGCCCAGTTCTTTGACCGCTTGCTGCACACCGGCCCAGGCGCTGGCATTAAAGCTCTTGTCGGACAGTGAGCCGACGTCGGTGACCAGACCAATTTTGAGCACCTTGGCAGCAGGTGCAGCCGTGGCCTCGCCGGCGGCGGAGGCTGTGGTCGGTTGAGCGGCAGATGGGGCAGCTGCGGGTGGCGCGGCGCACGCTGCCAACACCAGGCTGGCCGCGATGGCCAGGCCGGCCACATTAAAGCGTTTGTTCATATGTCTCAATATCTCCTTTGGAATGCAAACCCTGACTCGGGAAAGATTATAGCCAGTGGCAATCCGTTTCGCGCAGGGTCAGATGGCTAAGACTGTTCGAAAAGACATCCAACAGATGCCGACTCGACATTGAGCCTGTAGCGAGCTAACAGAGCCCGATCCGTATTTAATCTGATTGACAAATTGTCCACGTAGACCTACAATTTCTCCATTCGATTCATTGGATGATTCCGATCAATGCGATTGGCTAGATTAATCTGGATGGGTCGAGTGAGGATCACTTTGATAGAGAAACTTGAGTCCGACCTGCTGCAATACATTGTCGACAATCATAAGCAGCCAGGCGACCGACTGGCCTCGCTGGATATGCTGAGTGATACCCTGGGCATCAGCACCGGCAAGCTGCGTGAACAGCTCGAAGTGGCGCGCAGCCTGGGTCTGGTCGAGGTCAAACCCCGCACCGGCATTCGGCTGGCCCCCTACGACTTCTTCCCAGCGGTTCGGCTCAGCCTGTTATATGCCGTCTCGCAAAACCCGGCCCTGTTCGAGAGCTTCAGCGATTTGCGCGACACGGTCGAGTCCGACTTTTTTGAGGCCGCCGTGGCCAAGCTCACCCCCGAAGATCTGAGCCATTTGCAGGATCTCGTGGAGCGGGCATGGGCCAAATTGCAGGGCGAGCCCAGCCACATTCCCCACAAGGAACACCGCCAGTTGCACATGACGCTGTTTAGCCAGCTGGCCAACCCCTTTGTGCAGGGCTTGCTGGAGGCCTATTGGGAGGCGTACGAAGCCGTGGGCTACACCCAGCTGACCGAATATGAGTATTTGCGCACGGTGTGGACGTATCACGAGAACATCGTGAACGCGATCATCGCCGGCGACATTCAAAAAGCGCACGAGTTGCAGGACGAGCACATCAAACTGCGGCCGCATCAGCACAAGGTGTCTCAACGCCCTGCGCCGGCCCAGCAGGTCTCGAACCGCACCGAGCGCGAAATTTCACGTCCCAGAGAGATTCAGGAACAACCCATGAAGGCGGCTATCTATCCGTAATGAGCGATGAGCCTGGAGCGATGAGCCATGAGGCCGGAAAGAAAGATAGCCAGGAGCAGATTAGATAATGAGCGAAACACTTCTCGATACAAACATCACATCACCCACTCAGGAATTACCCATCGAATCCAGCACGAATACTGCAGATGACGCGGGCATGATCATCAATAATTTCTCGATCATGGCTGCGACGAAGAACGGCAGCGGCAGCCAGACGGCCAACGGCGCTCTGTTGCGCGCGTTCTTCAAAATGGGCATCCCGGTGAGCGGCAAGAACCTGTTCCCCTCGAACATTCAGGGCCGGCCCACCTGGTACACCATTCGCGTGAATGGCGACGGCTTCACCGCCCGGCTCGATCAGTCCGAGATCGTCGTGGCCATGAACCCCGATACGGCCATCGATGACCATCTCAAGACTGCGCCGGGTGGCGTGTTCGTCTACAGCGAAGATATCAAGATCAAGCTGGACCGCACCGATGTGTCGTATTACCCGATCCCGGCCAAGAAGATTGTGACTGCGTTGGAGAAGGACCCCAAGCTACGAACTTATGCCGCCAACATGGTCTATGTGGGTGTGCTGGCCTGGGTGTTGGGCATGGAAATCAAAGAGATCGAAGCGGCCCTGATGTTTCACTTTCGCGGCAAGGAAAAGCCGGTGAAGCTGAACATGGCCGTGGTGAACGCGGCCATCGACTATGCTCAAACGAACCTGACCAAGACCGACAAATTTAAGGTGGTGCCGATGAACAAGACCCAGGAGTTCATTATGATCGACGGCAACACCGCCGGTGCATTGGGTGCCATCTATGGCGGCGTCAGCTTCGTGGGCTGGTATCCCATCACCCCGGCCACCAGCCTGGCCGACGGGTTGGACGCCTATCTGCCCAAGCTGCGCATGGACTCGGTCACCGGCAAACCCACCTATAGCGTGGTGCAGGCCGAGGACGAGCTGGCAGCGCTGGGCATGGTGTTGGGCGCTGGCTGGGCCGGCGCGCGCAGCATGACCAGCACCAGCGGCCCTGGCATCTCGCTCATGGCCGAGTTCAGCGGCCTGGGTTACTTTGCCGAAATTCCGGCCGTGATCTGGGATGTGCAACGCATGGGACCGGCCACCGGTCTACCCACCCGGGTGAGTCAGGGCGATGTGCTGAAGACCTATTACCTGGGCCACGGCGACAGCAAACATGTGGTGCTGTTGCCGGGCAATGTGCGCGAGTGCTTTGAATTTGGCTGGCGCGCCTTCGATATTGCCGAGCAACTCCAGACCCCGATTTTCGTGCTGAGCGATCTGGACCTGGGCATGAACCAGTGGATGTCGCTGCCGTTTGAATATCCAACCGAGCCGATGAAGCGCGGCAAGGTGCTGGACGCCGAGCAGATCGCCAAGGCCGGCGGCTTTGCCCGCTACAAGGATGTGGACGGCGACGGCGTGGGTTATCGCACCCTACCCGGCACCGATCACCCGCTGGCGGCCTACTTCACCCGCGGCACGGGCCACAACGAGCGCGCCCAGTACTCCGAGCGCCCCGACGACTGGGAGCACAACATGGCCCGGCTGAAGCGCAAATTTGAAACCGCCCGCGCGCTGGTGCCCGCCCCGGTGGTGCAGACCATGCCCGGCGCCGAGGTGGGCCTGATCGCGTTTGGCTCGACCGACCCGGCCATCGAAGAGACGC
>JBBQST010000185.1:0-8883 GCA_038213625.1 Thermoflexales bacterium | reverse complement strand
ATATCGCTCCAGCCGCAATGGGACAGATCCATGCGCACCGGCGTGCGTTCGCGCAAAATGGGCGGCGGCAGTGCGGCATCAACGGGCAAAAGCTCTTTGCGAATACGCAACGGCTGATCGGCAGGATGGCCGGCCCGAAACATCCATTGGTTGCCGCGCACGCTGCGCACACTGCGCCGCACCTGGTCGCCCAGGGTCTGGAAAGCCAGCTTGTGATACGCCTCGGCCAGCGCACTGCTGATGGCCTCGTTGGGGCCTTGGGCCGTTTGGGCCGCTTGAAAAGCGCGAATGGCCTCCTCAAACCGGCGCGACAGCAAATGCTCATAGCCCTCGAACGGCACCAGCCCTTTGGAGCCAATGCCAGCTTGATCCGCCTTTGCGGGCAGATGAAACCGGTGAATGGCATACAGAAAAAATAGGGCGCGCACCCGCTCATACAAGTTGTCACTGCGCCGGCGAAAAGCATCCAATGCCTCACACTCGCCCAGCAAGGTGTCGAGCGAAGCCGCCTGGGCATAGGCATCCAGCGGCTGATTGCGCACGGTGGGATCGGCCGAGGTGATGATGTCGATGAGATGAGTCATGAATTCTTTTTGATTTGCTCTTTTGTTCATTTTGTTCACTTGTTCATTTCAGATAATGAGCAAGTGAATAAATGAGCAAATTCCGTTAACTCCCTCTGGCCGTCAACAACTCCGTCACCTGGGTCAACACCTCGGCGCGATCCTGCCCCGCCAATGCCAGCGCAAATTGGGCGGCAAACAAGCCATATTTCACGCCGATGTCGTGCCGTTGTCCCTGGATTTCGTAAGCGAGATAGCGCTCACGCTGGGCCAGCCCCAGCAAGGCCGGCGCCAGATTGGACGACGCAGGTGCTGCATCGGTGCCGATCTCAAATGTGCTGCTCAGCAGTTGCATCAGGGCCGGCGTAAACACGTGCATGCCGAAGAAGCACAGGTAGAACCCAGCGCGCAGCCCCGGCACATTCAGCACCTGTTCAGCCTCGGTCGGCGTCGGCTTTTCCAGCACATGGTCGATGGTGTGGAGCCGTGGCGAACCCTGCACACGCCGGCCACCAATGGCCCCAAAGTTGGGCAACAGCGCCTCTCGCGTCGCTTGCACAGCCGAGACGGCGCAATCTTCGCTCTCGGCCACCTCGACGAGCTGTTGGGCGCAGGTCTTGCCCGGCAACGTGCTCAGCCATAGATGATCACCCACCAGATGCAAAAATGGCTCGGCACCCACAAAATCCCTGGCGCAATACACGGCGTGGCCGTAACCCTGGGGCTCAGTTTGCTCCACAAATTGCACCCGCCGAGCGTGCTCGCCAGCCGCCTGGGCATAGGCTGCCTGATCGCCCGGCTGCACCACCACGGCAATATCCTGAATACCCGCGCTCAGCGCCTCTTCCAGCACAATGCGCAGGGCCGATTTTTGGACGCCGTCACGATCGATCAAAGTTTGCAAGGGCAGGTTGCGTTGTAGTTTGCCGGCGGCCGTGATGACGGCGCGTTTGAGTTTCATGTTTCTTCAGTGACTCCTTGAGGGTTCAGTTTAAAGGGATAGAGGTGCAGCCCATAGTGCACATACACCCATACAAATTAGGGCTGCAATGATTCGTAAATGGACCCCCGACCCCTAAATGGGAGTCGCTGATGATGTCAGCGACACCCCTTTAGGGGTCGGGGGTCTCCGAGGTATAGCTTTATCTAAGCATGATGCTGGATTCTCGCATTCGGCTTGCGAAATTGCCGTGCCTGTGCAGCGCATCGCCAAACCTAACCAACACAAATTAATGCTGCCATTCGCTCAGGGTGATTTGTTGATCGCGCAACGCGGCAGTTTCGGGCCGGCGCTGCTTCTTGCGTTCTTTGTCGGTGCGCGACATGCGGGCTGCATCGGCAATTTTGAGTAGCGAGGGGGAGAGATCAAGCGCGCGGATGGTGGCCTGGGTATCGCCCAGTGCGCCGGCATGAACGCTGCCGTGCAGTTTGCCCCACACAATCACATCGCCACCGGCAATCAGTTGTGCCCCTGGGTTCACATCGCCCAACACCACGATGTGGCCGGGATGCCGCAACACCTGTCCACTGCGCACACGGCGCCGCACCAGCAATCCATCCGTGCCCTCGACAATGGCAGCGTCCGAAGTGGGTTCGGCCTCAGGATGAACTTCTACGATCGCGGGCTTTAGCCCACTTGACACTGGTTTCACATCATCGCGGACCGGTGGAAGTGGGGCAGCCACAGGTTTGAGGCGCACAAGTGCCGGCGGCTCGGCCAGGGTGTCAGCCAGTCCAGCCGCTCGCGTCAGGCTACGCGTGCCATCGTGGCTCGAAATGATGGCCCATAGATCCACATCGTAGCCAGACAGCAACGTGCGAGCACGAGACACATCATCGACACCCAGATCGAAACCTTTGACATCCAGCGCCATGCGGCCGCCCTTGAAAAAGTTGGGGTTGGCCTGCAACTTGCGCTCCAGCTCAAATAATTGGGACAGCCACGGCCCGCCGTTGCTTTCATCAAAGACGATGAGGATGCCCTGACGCAGACCCTTGATCGAGATCATGTGTTGAGAATAGTGCCGCAGAATGTGTTCTGGGGCAAGTTGAATTGTGTCTCTCAAAACGGTCAGACATCTGAACCGGGAAATTTGACGCATCCTAAGCGCAGATGTCTGACATTGGCAGTTTACTCTGCGGTCAGATCGCGGTCGGATGTAACCTTCTTCAACTTGTCTTCGGGAATGCCCAGATTGAAGTAGCCATTGATGATGCGCTGGGCCACCGGCGCGGCCACGCCCGACCCCTGACCACCGTTCCAGATATAAACGGCAATCGCAATCTTGGGATTCTCCGACGGCGCATACGCCACGAACCATGCGTGCGAGGGCAGGTTTTTGATGCCGACGTAACAGATGCCCGCCGTCACGGCTTCCTGATCGCAAAACTCGGCTGTGCCGGTCTTGCCCGAGAACTCAAAGCCAAACGGTTCCAGCGACGACTCAATGGCCGTTCCACGCTTCTCGATACTGACCACATCGCGCAGGCTTTGGCGCAACAATGCCATATTCTCCGGGCTGAGCGGCAACTGGCGAATCACCGAGGGTTGCGTCGTCGACACCACCACGCCATTCGAATCGCGAACCTCTTTGATGATCTGGGGGTCGTAGAGCGTGCCGCCGTTGGCAACGGCGGCAATAACATTGGCCATCTCCAGCGGCGTCGCGGCTACATAGCCCTGACCGATGGCCGCGTTGTAGCTGTCGCCGGTAAACCACGGCACGCCGAAGGTGCGCTGCAAATAGTTGGGCGTGGGGGCAATGCCGGTGATGTAGGCCAGCTGCAACTTGTTCGCCTCACCAATCCCAAATTGATTCGTCCACTTCGCGAGCAGATCCGGCCCCATGCTGGTGATGCCCTCTGGCGCGTAGCCACCGACGGCTTTGCGAAAGAAGGTGTTGCACGAATTGCGCAAGGCATCGCTGACGGTTTGAGGGCCGTGGCTGCCGCCGTTAAAGTAGATCCAGCACACAAACTGACGGCGCGAGATATCACCCGGCAACTCGAACACGCCGGGGTCGTTGATGACGGTTTCGGGGGTGACGTAACCCTCTTGCAACAGTGCGGCCGCCGTCACAATCTTGAACGTCGAGCCGGGTGGCGGCGCTTCCTGGGTGGCATGGTTCAGCAACGGCTTGTGTAAATCGTTGCGCAACACGTCCAATTCTTTTTGGGTGATGCCGTTTGCAAATTGGTTGTTATCGTAGGCCGGCACACTCACCATGCCCAGAATGTCGCCATTGTTCGGGTCCAGCACCACCACAGCTGCACGTGGCGAGTTGCGGATTTTCATGATCGGGATCAACGCATCCGAGATGATTTTTTGCAGACGCAAGTCGATGGTCAGATACACGCTGTTGCCGTTGGTGGGGCTGATGGGCGTGCCGACAATATCGACCACTTCACCCGACGCGTCGCGCACCTCCTGCACCCGGCCTTTTTTGCCGCGCAGGTCTACTTCGGCAATCTTCTCCACGCCGGCATAGCCCACCCGGTCGTTCTCAATGTCGTAAATCTCGGCCGGGTAATTCTCGGCTTGCTCGGCCGGCACTTTCTGGGCATAACCCAAAATCTGGCTCAGTAAATCCTTGTAGGGATAGGTGCGCGTGCCCGTTTCCTGAACGGCTACACCCGGCATCTGATACGAAAGTTCCTGGATATACAGCGCCGTCTCGCGGGGCACATTCTCGGCCACAATCACTGGCTCATACGCGATGTTATCTTGCTGGGCGTTATAGACCTTGGTGTAGATGTCGCCGGCTGTGATCTCGGGCTGATTAATCAGACGGGCCAGCCGGTTGTAGATATCCGCGCGCTGAATTCGCTGCTCAATTCGGTTCAGGTTTTGTGGCTGTTTGTAGGGCAGGATCGTGACTTGATAGAGCGGGGCATTACGCACCAACGGCTCGCCCGTGCGATCGTAGATGAGGCCGCGCGTGGCAGGCAGCCGCCGCACATAGATGCTGGTGTCCTGAATTTGCGACAGGAATTCGCCCTGCCGTTCGACTTGCAGCACATACAGGCGTTGCCCAATTATTGTGAACGAAAGCAACACGCCGACCATGAGCGCAACCAGCCGAAGCTGACTGCCGCGCCGGTTGGGCGGCGGCGTTTGCTGCGTGCGGCGCTGTGTAGGAAGATCACCGAGAATCATAGGGAAGTGGCGGGTGGTTGGTGGCTGGCTGCTGGCTGCTGGCTGCTAGTTGCTGGCTGCTATAGACGTTCAGATAAGTAAATGAAAAGTCATCGCTGAAACAACTTGTTTTCAGGCACTTAAGCAATGTCGTTGTCCAGATTCAAATCTGAACATCTATAGTTGCTGGCTGCTAGTGATTGGTCATTTGTAACCAGCGACCAGCCACGTATTCAGTATTTTAGGTCAGACGCAAACGAGTCGCCCGCGCGCAGCCGTAAATCATACGGGCTGAAAAACAGGTAGGTCAGCATCGAGACCACGGGATTGATGACCAGCAGGGGCAGAATGGTGCTAAAGAACACCAGGCTGATATCCATGGGCCGGCCGTTTAAACGCAGGACGACAAGCATGACGATGTGGCTGATGAGGGTGGTCACGGCCACCCAGTTGGTGCAACGAAACAGGCGCGAGGGAATCGGCAGCGTATCCAGCAGGGCAGCCGCCGCGTTGCCGGCCATCAGTGCGATGGCATTCGACCCCAACGGCGCACCCGACAACATGTCCAGCATCAAGCCACCGCCGGCCGCCCAAAAGAAGCCCTCAGTGCCACTCAGAGCCGCCCACACCGATGATGCAATCAACACCAGCTCAGGCTTCAGCCGCGTGCCGACCAGCGCCGGCCACAAGCTGGACTCCACAAGCGCCAGCACGAATAGCAGGATTGCACCAAAAACATGTCGTCTCAAGGGTCACCACGATGAATTAAAAAGCTTTGAACGAGTTGAACCGCCGCTGAGAGCGATGTGTTGTTTCCACAACATCGTATCGAGTGATGCCGCATGCGTAAGACATGACATTGTGCTATGCGGACTGACTGCTGTTTATATTTTGCCAATTGGTCTTGAGCACGTTTGCTGAGTGACGGAAGCCGTCGATCTCGGCACTGGTCATGGGGGCATCCAGTACCTTGATCATCCCACCTCGCCCCACAATGGTAGGCAGGCTGAGCGCGACGTCTGAAACCCCAAGTTGATTTGTCAGCAAGCTGCTCACGGTCAGCACACGATGATGATCACGCATGATGGCTTCGACGATGGCGAGCAGACTGAGGCCGATTGCGTAATACGTGGCCTTTTTGCGCTTGATGATTTCGTAGGCGGCATCGCGGGTGCGTAAAAAGAGCTGATTCAATTTCTCTTCGTCGTAGCCCTGGCCGTTCGGGCCGATGAATTGGCGCAAGGGCACGCTGCCGATATCGGCCGAACTCCACAGCGGAATTTCGCTGTCGCCGTGCTCACCCACGATATAGGCATGCACACTGCGGGTGTCCACGCCGTAGTGCGCGCCCAGGTTATACCGAAAACGCGCCGTGTCGAGCAGGGTACCAGACCCAAGCACACGGCGCGGGTCGCCCACAATGTGGCGCGCCGTGGCATATGTCAGGATATCCACCGGGTTGGTGGCAATCAGAATGACCGCGTCGTTGTTGACGGCATTAATTTGCGGGATCAGTCCATTAAAGACGGCCAGGTTTTTCTTGAGCAGGTCGAGCCGCGTTTCGCCGGGATTTTGATTCGCACCCGCGCAGACCACCACAATATCGGCATCGCTCAGCGCCACGTAATCGGCGGCATATACCTTCACGGGTCGGACGAAGGACATGCCGTGGTTCAAGTCCAGGGCTTCGCCTTCCGCCCGGGCGTGGTCAATGTCGATCAGGACCAGCTCGGTCGCGAGACCGCTCTGAATGAGGCTATAGGCAAACGACATGCCTACCATGCCGCAGCCGACCAGGCCGATTTTGCCGGTGCTTGTTTTAATTGTCATAGGTCCTCCTATTGTGAGCCAGCACAAATGGCCGGAGCTGAAAACGCTCGACAGAATTCGCCCACGGCGTGCATCGACGCGCACATTCTCTAGGTGAGCGATGTGAGTGTTGTGAGTGTTGCCGCTCGTCTACTGCCGGTCTCGCATTACGGGCTGGCCGTTGCTGGGACAGGGTCGATGGGGATGATCCCGTCAGTGCCATCCGTCGGCGTGATGCCAGCGGTGTTGGTGAGCGTAGCGGTGACAGCGGCCGGTGGTTGCAAAAAGATGGTCGGCGTTACTACATTGGAGTTGCTGACCGTGGTGCTGGTGACCGAAGTTATGATGAGCACAGTCTCCAACCGGTTGAAGTCGACCGACGGCCGCACAACCGCCTCTTTCAACACATCCGAATCGCTGCTGACCACGCGCTCGACCACGCCGATGCTCAACATTCGCGGCATGAGTCCACCCAGGCCGCTGGTAATAATAATATCGGTGGGCGAGACAACCTCGGTTTGCAACACATTTTGCAGGCGCAGCGTGCCATCCTCATTACCCGACACGGTGCCGGTGGCGCGCGAGCCGACCAACTGCACATTGACGAACGAGCCGGGGTCAATAATCAACTGCACCTGACACGTGGTCGGGTTCACCTCGGCCACCCGGCCCACCAATGCAAATGCGCCGCCGACCACGGGCATGCCCACCCGAATGCCATCGACCGCGCCGGCGTTCAGGGTGATGTAGCGGACATACGGCACCGTGTCGTTGGCAATCACCTGGGCACAAATGCCCACCCGCGGCCCTGTCGTCGGCTGGTTGCGGCAAGCCCCATTGCCAATGCCGATGACATCGGCGCCGACAATGCCCATCGTTGGGTTTTCGCGCGCGAAGCTGAGCAGCTTGCGATACTCCACGTTTTCGGCCTGAAACTCTCGCAGCGTAATATTCTCAGTCTTCAGGTTGTCGCGCTCAATGCGCAATTGCTCGGCCTGTTGCGTGAGTTGAAGCACCGAGGCCGAGGTGAACAGGTTGTTGATCGTGCGGCCGACCGTGCTGAAAAACGTCTGGATCGGCGCAGTAATAAACGACAACGGCCCCTGCCCCACCGGCTGCCCTATTGAAAGCCCAATCACCACAATCAGCAGTGACAGCACGAGCAACACGAAAATAGGAATATTGGAGCGCTGGCGTGGGCGAAGCATTGTTTAGAAGTAAAAAGGCAGAAGGCAAAAGGCAAAAGGAAGAAGTTGGAGCAAAACTCAACTCCGTTTTTTGCCTTCTGCCTTTTTACTTTTGCCTTCTCTCGGTTAGCCTACCCGCGAGATGCTGTTGCCGGCTGAGGGATTTCTTGCTGTGCTGTTGCGTTCGAGGCCGACCAGCACTTGCTTCAACTCGTCCAGGTTTTGCAGCACGGCCTCGGCCCCACGCGCTACACAGGTCAGCGGGTCCTCGGCCAGCCAGGTGTGGATGTTGGTCTCGTCGGCGATGCGCTCGACCAGCCCCTGCAACATGCTGCCGCCGCCGGCCATGGCAATGCCGGTTTCCATCAAGTCGGCCACCAGCTCTGGCGGCGTCTCGTCCAGCGTGGCGCGCACCGTTTCCACAATCGTGTTAACCGAGTTCGACAGCGCCTCGCGAATCTCGATCGACGAGACTTCAACCGCTTCGGGCAGACCCGTGACCAGGTTGCGGCCGCGCAGGGTCATGGTCTTCTCCTCGGGCAGCGGGAAGGCCGAGCCGATGGCAATCTTGATCTTCTCGGCCATGCGCTCGCCAATCAGCAGGTTATATTTTTGGCGCGAGTAGTTGATGATGTCCTCGTCCATCTCGTCACCAGCCACCCGGATGGAGCGCGAGACGACGATGCCGCCCAGAGCGAACACGGCCACCTCGGTGGTGCCGCCGCCGATGTCGACGACCAGGCTGCCGTGCGCCTCGGTCACGGGCAAGCCGGCTCCAATGGCCGCGGCCATCGGCTCTTCGATCAAAAACACCTCGCGTGCGCCCGCGCTCATGGAGGCGTCATAGACCGCGCGCTTCTCCACTTCGGTGACGCCGGAGGGGATGCCGATGACGACGCGCGGCCGCGGCACGTTCAGCACACTTTTCTGGTGGGCCTTGCGGATAAAGTAATCCAGCATCGCCTCGGTGATCTCGAAGTCCGAAATCACACCGTCGCGCAAGGGACGAATGGCGACGATTTTGGCCGGCGTGCGGCCGACCATCTCTTTGGCTTCCGCGCCGACGGCCAGCACCTGGCGCGTCTTGCGGTTGACCGCCACCCACGACGGCTCGTTGATGACAATGCCCTTGTTGCGCACCGAGACAAGGGTGTTGGCCGTGCCCAGGTCGATCCCCAGGTCGAGCGAA
>JBBQST010000184.1:0-8905 GCA_038213625.1 Thermoflexales bacterium | reverse complement strand
CCTTTAGGGGTCGGGGGTCTCTGAGGCCGCACTCAATTAAAGCGTTTTGCTGGGTTCTCGCACGCATTATTCCTTAATTTCGTGCCTATGGGGCGCAGCATGCTGCGCCCCTACCATGCACATCGCGTAAAGAACTTTTGGCGACTTACTTAGGAAGACGTCTGACATTTTTAGGCTAGGGAATCACCAGTAACTGGCCGGGGACGATGAGATTGGAGGTGAGGCCGTTGACCTGACACAAGTAGTTGGTGTTGATGCCAAAACGCAGGGCGATGCGAAAGAGGGTGTCGCCGGGTTTGACCACATAGGTGCTGCTGCGCGGCGTGTATTGGCCGCCACCACTGCCGCCACGGGCACAGGCCACGATCACCAGCCGCCGCCCGGACGACACCAGCCGCACATTGGTAATGCCGTTTAAGCGGGCAATGGCATAGGCGGTGGTGTTATAACGCAGGCCAATTCGGAACAGGTTTTCACCCGGCCGCACCACATGGATCAGCCGCGTGCCACAGCTGGCTCCCCCACCACTGGACCCTGAGCCGCCCGAAGAACCGCCTCCACCGCTTGATGCGCCGCCGCCATTCACCGGAATGGCCGGCACCGGCGTCACCTGAATGTTGGCATTGGACGATGACTCGACGATAGCTCCGGCCGGTGGAACAGCAATGGGCGGGGCACCGGCATCGCCATTGTTCACCCCACCCGAATTGGTGGCAGGGTCGGCAATCACTGGAACTTGCGGATCGGGAGTGGGCGCGGCTGCTTGTGTTTCAGGCTGCGGCGCAGGCACTGCGGTCTCAATGGGCAGGGGCAGCGCGGTCGGAATGGGTGACGGGGGTTGCTCCACGCTCGGGGGCACCGGGGTAAAGGTCGCCATTCCCTGAGAGGCCGGCAACGCCAGCCCACCCGCATTGGCATTGGGATCGGCCGTGGCTCCGGCAATAGGTTCAGACGCATTGCCCAGAATATTTCCGCGTACCGCGAAGATGACGCCGACAACGATCATTAACAAGATCGCGGCTACAGCGAGGATCACAGTTAGTGGCGACCGCATACAATTAACTATACTTCACTTCACTACAGCGCTCCTGGAGTGCTGAGACCCTGATTGCAGCAATTCTGCAATTCACAAAATTTGGTATCTAATTTGGTATTTAGTTGAGATTCAAACTATGCGGCGAGACGAAACACCGAAACAAGACGTCCTGTCATGGGCCGACGTAGATGCGCTGGTCGATCAGCTCATCCCTCAATTCATGGGTGCCTTTGATCTGCTGGTCATGGTGACTCGGGGCGGCATCGTGCCCGGTGGCATGATTGCCGAGTCGCTCAACATCAAAAACATTTTGACCGCGGCAGTTGAATTCTCAGCCGGCGATGTGCCGCGCCTGCTGGCCTGGCCCACGTTCCTGCAATTCCCCAGCGAAGAGCTGGTGCAAGGTCGGCGCGTGCTGGTGGTGGATGATGTGTGGACGCATGGCCGGCATATCATGACGGTGCGCGGCCGCATCGAATCGGCAGGCGGACGCGTGGAAACGTGCGTGTTGCACTACAAGCCGGCCGCCTCACTATTCCCCAATCACAAGCCCACGTATCATGCCGCTGTCACCGATTCATACATCGTCTATCCGTGGGAAATTGATCGTAAGCCACGCCCCAGCCGCATTGTCACGCCGGTGATCTAAAGCGCACACGGGACCAGACATGGCAACGTGTGCAACGTGTATTGAGTCATATTTATCTGACACAACAAATTGGTTTGAGGATCGGATCGCACTTTGGACGTAAGCAACTACCCGCCCGACCTGTGTCCCTTGTGCCGGCAACGCGCACTCTCGTTGGACGGCACTGTTTTGGATTGCACTTCGTGTCATGCCAAAGCCGAGTTCGATGTGGGCACACGTCGCATTCGCTATACCTCGATCCCCAAACGCTACGAGCAGTTTGAAGCCGCGCTCAAAGACAAATGGCTCAGTCGGGCCGAGGCGTTTGAAGAAACCGAGCTCAAACCCTTGCCGGCCGTGGTCTTCTTCCCGGTCATTGTGTCATTGCTGGCCCTGTGCGCCTTGTTTGGTTTGATCGGGGTTGTCCTGGCCGTCCGGCCCAGCGCCGGTACCACCCGCCAGATCATCGAAGATGCCTACGCCCGCCAGTTTGGTTTGCAACCCGTGGGACCGGTCTCGCCGTCGTTGACGGTCACGGTGGAACTGACTTCGACAGTCGAAGTGACCTTGACGGCCGAGCCGCTTTCCCCGGAAGCCGGCACCGCCACAGCCCTGGCACTGGCAGCGTCAAACATCGCGTCTCCAACAGCAGCGCCCACGGCCAATGCGCCTCCGTCCGAGGTGTTGCCGACGCAGCAACCCACGCCTGCGCCACCCGATATTCCAACGGCGCTACCACCCACATTTACGCCGCCGCCACCGGCCGATCAGCCCCCCACGCCGACTGCAACCGTGCTTGAAAATCAGGGGCCGACGACCACAGCCACGGCTGTGTTGCAATCGCCGTTGCCAGTTCCAGGCACCCCGACCCCCACGGCAACCAATGATCCCGCCGTCGCAACCGCAACGCCGACGGCCTCGGCAACACCGGGCCAGTCGGGCGCGGTCATTGTCACCGGCACCGTTGCCATCACCAACGTGAACGCAGCCGCCGGCACCGCCTTTGATGAATATCTCGATATTTTGAATGTCGGAGTAGCACCCGTCACATTGGTGGATTGGAAGATTCGGGTGGGCGGTCAGGTGTACAACCTGTCCAATCCACCCGGCACCCAGTTGCAACTGCTGGCACAACAAGGGTGCCGCGTGTATACCGGCACCAATGTGGGCCCTGTGGCGTTGCCGGGCGAGTACATCGCGTGTGGAGCAAAATTCCTGGGCGTGACCAGCGGCACCAAAATCTACCCCAATAGCACAGGCTATCGAATCGAATTACTGAATGAGAGTAATGTCGTAGTAGCCTACTATGGCCGATAGTTGCACTCTTATGTAATTCTCCACATCTGCCCCGGAGCGAATCCGCAATAAAAAGCTTGTTGCGCAATTTAATACAACTGTTGCGGCTCAAAGCTAGCCAAAAACACCTCATTCAGACCGATCAAATAGCCGGCCCAGGTGCAACTCGGTCTACTTTGGTCACTTCATCCATACCATATCTGCTTGACAAGCCGTTTCGCAATCACTACTATCTTTCTAGGTTTCTGTAAAGTGCGAATTTGCCCCCTGCGAATTTGGTCGCGTGAGCGCGGCGGTGTGTAGTTGTGATTGTTGCAGAGTGAAAGGTGTCTGGGTTGTGGCCTCTTAAGCTTTGCGCGGTTTTAATACCCATCTCATTCACCCACCCTAAACTGGTAAATTCGTTTTTGTATAAGATGGCGATAAAGAAAAGCGTAACCCCTAAGACGGTCGGAACCGATAAGCCGGTCAAAGCCGCCAAAAAAATAGTTGCCAAGGCTGCAACCACTGCTCCTACCCCCAGCACGGCCCCGGCTGCAAAGCGCAGCACGCGTGCTTCGACGTCTGCGTCTTCCTCGTCAGACTCGTCTGCGTCTTCACGCAAGCGAAATAATACTGAAGTTTCGCCCATGGCCACGGCTGCTCTCATTGCGGCCTCGGCCAGCGCCTCACCTCGCAAGAACGTTATTTCGGTTACGACAACGACTGTCGTTGTTGCACCCGTCAGGGTTCCTACGGATAGCTCTAGGCCGGTATCGCTATCGGGAGGTGCGCAACTGATGCCGCACATGACGCCGACCATGGTCTCGGATTTGTCTCCCAAGGCCATCGAAGAGATCACGGTTGATGAATTGACCGCCGAAGAGCAGTTGATCAACATCGGCCGCGAGCGCGGCTTCGTCACCTATGACGATATTTTGGGCTTGTTCCCCGATGCCGAGAAAAACCTCGAGCAGATGGAAGAAGTCATTGCGGCCCTGCAGGATGCCAGCATCTCCATCGTCAGCAACGAGGACGAAGCCGCCGACCAGATGGTCGACGACGATGACGATGAGGACGAAGAGTGGAACGAGCGCAACAGCGACAATCTTCTGGAAGCGATTGAAGCCGATGACACCGTCGGCCTCTACCTCAAGGAAATTGGTCGCGTTCCTTTGTTGACCGCGCCGCAGGAAGTGGACCTGGCCCAGCGCATGGAGCGCGGCAAGGACGCCCGCGATGAGATGGCCGAGAATCTCAAGATCACGGTCGTGGTGCGCGAACTGCGAGAGCGCGAGAGCGACGACGGCATGGCCGCGCGCGAGCACCTCATCAACGCCAACTCGCGGCTGGTGATTTCGGTGGCCAAGAAATATATCGGCCGCGGTGTGCCGTTTCTGGACTTGATTCAAGAGGGTAACATCGGCCTCATTCGCGCGGCCAAGAAGTTTGATTGGCGGCGTGGCCACAAGTTCAGCACATATGCAACGTGGTGGATTCGCCAGGCCGTGACGCGTGCCATCGCCGACCAGGGCCGCACCATTCGTGTGCCGGTGCACATGGGCGACCAGATCAACCGGCTCCTGCGCGCCAGCCATCAGCTGACCCAGGAATTGGGCCGCGATCCCACCGTGGCGGAGCTGGCCGAAGCGTTGAACGTGACCGTGCGCAAGGCCGAGCAGATGATTCAGGTGGCCCGCCGGCCGATCAGCCTGGAGACGCCGACCGACGACGAGGAAGAGAGCGTGTTGGGCGATTTCATTCCCGACGAGGACAGCCCCGCGCCGGCCGAGATGGTGACCAGCCAGATGTTGCGCGAGCAGCTCGGCGACATCCTCGACACCCTGCCGCCGCGCGAGGTGCGCATCTTGCAATTGCGCTACGGACTGCTGGATGGAGAGACGTACACGCTGGAAGAGGTGGGGCGCAAGCTCGGCGTCACTCGCGAAAGGGTGCGCCAGATAGAAGCACAGGCGTTGAGCCGGCTTCGGCACCCCGCGCACGCCCGCAAGCTGCGCGACTTTTTGCGGGAATAATTTAATTTGCGCCGCGTGAATCAATACAAAAAAGGCGAGTCCAAGACTCGCCTTTTTTGTATTTTCCAGTCACAGCAATCTCTTCGTCATGGAGCGCCCGGCCATCAATGGCCGGGCTCATAAACAAAGCCCCTCCAGGGCTGGCGGATTGTCCTCAGCCCCCGAGGGGCTTTGTTTATGAGCCGGGTTCTTCAGGACCCGGCGGACACAGCCGAGCCGGCGCAAATCGCCCAATCGAGATCACCCACGGGATATTGCACAACGCTTCAAGCGGCTCTGCGCGACGACACCGCCGACCAGATCAGCATGGCCAGAATGGCGATGGTGATGAGGCCGAGGATGACGAAGATGAAGTCGAACAGGCCGGGAATCGTCGACAACGGCAGCACGATAAACAGGATCGCGAAGATCAGAATCGGCCAGGAACTGGGTAAGGTGAGTTTCATGATTAATCCTTTTAAGGGTTTGAGTGTGATTGATTCGTTGATTCGTTGATTCAGTGGCGCCGCTAGTCGGTCACCAGCTTGGCCATGTACACCGTGGTTGAGCCTTTGAAGGGTTCGCGGCCGGTTTCACGGTATCCAAACCGCTGGTAATAGTCCACGTTGCCCGGCATCAGTTCATTGGTGTAGAGCCGGAGCATTTGAAATCCGGCCTCAAGCGTCTGTTGCTCGGCAAATCTCAACAGCAGCCGGCCCAGTCCCATTTGCTGCACCTCGGGCCGCACCGCGATGCTATAAATCATCATCGCCTCTTCTTCAAGGATCAACACCAAAACGGCGATGGGATGGTTGTGTTGATCGGCCTGCACCAGCAACCAGACCGGATGCTGGGCAATGATTTCGCTGTAATCGGCCGTCATCGGCTGTGGCTTACGCCCCAGAAGCGCCACATACTTTTCGTAGGCCGCGTCAGTAATTTCGGCCACGGTCTGCGCATCCTGCGGCGTTGCGCGGCGTAATTCGAGATCGGAATGACTACTGTTCATTTGCACTGCACTTTAAAAAGCCAATACAGTCGCTTGACACCCTTTTACAGTGGCAGACGCACAAAAATCAATCCCACTTTGTGACGGCATTCAACGCCTTAAACTCGTCATCGCTCAGCCGGTATTCGGCCGCGCCCAACGTGTCGTTGAGCTGCTCCACCGTGTTCGCGCCGATGATCGGCGAGGTGATGACGGGGTTGGTCAGCATCCAGGCCAGCGCCGTTTGCGGAATGGTTTTGCCGTGCGCGTTGCCGATCTCCTCAAGTTTCTGAATGGTGTTGTTGCCCAAATCACTCTCGGCCCACTTGGCAATGCGCTCGTTATTGGCACCACGCGAGCCGGCCGGAATGGGCTGACCCTTGCGATATTTGCCGGTGAGGAAGCCGCCAGCCAGTGGGCTGTAGGGAATGACGCCGATGCGCTGGTCTTTGCATAGCGGCATCAACTCGCGCTCGAACTCGGCCCGGTGCATCAGGTTGTAGTGCGGCTGCAACGACTCGAAGCGCACCAGATTGCGCACGTCGCTGACCCACAGGCTCTTGGTCAACCACCAGGCCGGGTAGTTGCTGGCACCGACATAGCGCACTTTGCCGCTGCTGACCATATCGTCCAGCGCGCGCAGGGTCTCCTCGTGCGGCGTCTCCATATCCGGCCAGTGAATTTGATACAGGTCGATGTACTCAGTCTGCATCCGGCGCAGGCTGTCTTCCAGCGCCTTCACCAGATGCACCCGCGAGGCGCCTTGATCATTGGGTTTGTCGCCCATCGGGCTGCGGGCTTTGGTGGCCCAGATCACCTGCTCGCGCGGCGTGTTGGTCGCCTTGAGCCACTTGCCCATCACGGTCTCGGCTGTGCCGCCGGTGTTGCCGGGCACCCAGCGCGAGTAGACATCGGCCGTGTCCATGAAATTGCCGCCGGCCGCCACGAAGGCTGATAGCACATCGAATGAGGTTTTTTCGTCCGACGTCCACAAGAACGTCATAGTGCCGAGGCACAGTTCGCTGACCTTGAGGCCGGTGTTGCCGAGTTTGGTATAGAGCATGTTGGTTGCTGGTTACTGGTTGCTGGTTGCTGGTTGCTGGTGACTAGATACCAGCCACTAGCTGCTAGCAACCATTCTAAGGCGCATCGCCCCAGTCCGGCATGCGCAGGCGTTCGCCATTTTTGAGGGCCGATTTGTGGGCCATCACGCCGGCGGCCACATAGCGGGCGGCTTCCCACGCATTCACCGTGGGCTGGCGATCTTCAGCACACGCATTCACGAACTCATCGGCCAAATAGGCATGCGAACCGCCGTGGCCGCCCAAATCCCCGGCCAGCAACGGCGGCAGCGCATCGCGGTAGTCGCGCGGCTCGACGGAGGCCGACTGCGTTTTGGTGATCCAGCGGCCGCGATATTCATCCGTCGTGTCGCGCTCATAGCTGGCCTCAGTCCCGATCAGCCGCACCACACCTTCATGGCCCACATGCCCATTTCGGCGCGATTCAGTGACCTGGGCAATCGCACCGTTGCTCATGGTGAACAACGCCGTCTCGTGGCTAAATGGGTTGTGCAGGGGTGAATCGGCACGAAACAACGTGTCGCCGGGATGGCAGTAGCCGAACGCGGTTACATCCACCGCATGCGCGTGCATGATCGAGATGGGCGCGGCCGTGGAATGCGTCGGATAGTGCATCGGCGCATCACCACCCGCGGCATATATTTCAGCCTCGCTCAGTCCCGTGCGCGCTTTCTGTACGTCGATGAGGTTGCAACTGGGCAGCCAGGTGTCGTGCAAATACTCGGACTCAATGAACACAAAGTTTCCAAACTCGGCCGCGCGCTTGCGGCACATGATCGTCTCGGGCCGGTAATACGTGGTCTCGCCCATCATGTAGCGCTGGCCAGTGCGGCGGGCTGTGTCGATGAGCCGGTTGTACCACTCCAGGGTTTCATCGCCATTGCCACTGGCCGGCGACACAATCGGCACCGCCGAATACGCGTGCTTGCCCGACTGCATCACCTGAATGGCCTGGGCCGCGTGCAGCCACGGCTGAGTGATGATCGCAATCGCATCAAGGTCGCTCTTGCAAATCTCGTCGAGGCTGGCATAGGTTTCGCTGATGCCGAACTTTTTGGCTGCGGCCGCCAGCTTGTTAGGGTCGATGTCGCACAGTGCCACGCGCTGCACCGACGGGTGCCGCTGATAGAGCTCGACAAAGTGCACGCCGAACTGGCCCAGCCCGACGATGCCGATGCTGATGGGTTTGCTTTTCATGGGTGTCATTGTTTCCTTAGAGACAGGGAAGCTATAGCTTCCAACGTCATTCCCGCGCAGGCGGGAATCCAGGCATAACCCCGACGCTACCGTAATTGTGAGTTCTGGATTCCCGCCTGCGCGGGAATGACGTTGCTATGTAAAAACTTTCGTTGATGCTTCGCGCTTTACCAGTTTTGTTACCTAACTTTCATCAGGCGCTCCGACCGCTCATTTCGTTTTAACGGCCACGAGAATGCCCGTGGCCCAATCGATTTGCACCACGGCAAAGTCGGGCCGCGCCTCAAAATGTTTGACCAGCTCGGCCGCCGGCCCTGCATACTCATCCGTGCCATCCTGTAGCCGGCGCATGTCATCCACCACGTAAAAACCCCCGGCCTTGAGCGCGCGCAGCGCTTCCTCCAGATGCGCGTATTTGCCTTCGGGCGCATCGGCAAAGATCAAGTCAAACTCATTGGCCGGCGCCGTCTCCAGCCACGCACCAGCATCGCGCACCACAAAGCGCATTCGCTTGTCGGCACCAATATGCAGTTGCGCGGCATGGCTGTTTTGGATGTTGGCGTCGATCGTGGTCAGCACCGACTGCGCATCCATGCCGCTGAGCAACCAGGCGGTGCCGTGGCCCAGGCCCGTGCCCAGCTCCAGCAAACGGCCGCGCGGCTTGCTGGCCGCCAGCACGGCCAG
>JBBQST010000183.1:0-8928 GCA_038213625.1 Thermoflexales bacterium | reverse complement strand
GAGGAGTCGAAAAACCCCTGCCAGAAGGCGCGCACAGCCACATATTTTTCTCCGCTAGTGTCACAAGGCCGACCATAGCCGCTCGGCCGCCTCGCGTGATTTGGCGATCAGCATTTCGGGGTCGGCGTTGAGCACTTCGTAGTTGCGCTTCAGCCATTTGCCGGCCACCATGACGCTGTGCACGTCGACGGCATCGCGCCACAAAATCAGTTGGTCGAGCAGGTTGTGGGCTGTGATCGGTGTGGGCACATCCAGATCGATGGCGATGAGGTCGGCGCTCTTGCCCACTTCGAGCGTGCCAGTCACGGCTTCCAACCCCATGGCTCGCGCGCCGTGCTGGGTCGCCATCTGCCACACATCGTGGGCGGGCATGGTGCCGGGGTTGAGCAGGCGCGCTTTGTGGACGAGGAATGCGCCGCGCAGGCTGGCAAAGAAATTGGCCACGTAGCCATCGGTGCCCAGGCCAACAGTGGCCCCGGCCGCGCGCATCTCCGGCACCGGCGCAAACCCGCCGCCCACTTCGCAGTTGCTCAGCGGCATCGTCGTCACCCGGATACCGCGCTGGCCCACAATGTCTACCTCATGCGGCGACAACTGCACACACTGCGACGCCATCGTCGTCTCGTCGAGGATGCCCAAGTGCTCGTAGTGCTCGATCGTGCGATGGCCATATTTTTTGAGGCATTGCTCCGGCTCATAGGTTCCTTCGGAGCAGTGAAAATGTAACAGCGTGTTGTGTTCTTTCGCCAGCGCGTGGGCCTGGCGAATAAAAGCGTCATCGCAGGTGAAGGTAGTGTGGTGGCATATGGCACCGTAGAGCAAGGGGGAATGGGGAATGGGGAAGAGGGAAGGATCAAGTATCCCCTTCCCCATTCCCCATTCCCCACGAGTTGCCTTAATGAAGTCTATGTTTTCTTGCAACCCCAGCTCACCGTTCGCCTGACTGACACGTTGAGTCGCCTCAAAGCACAACATGCCGCGCAGCCCCCAGCGCGCCACCACTTCGCCCTGCGCATGCAGGCCGCCGGGCAGGGCGTTGGGCGCTTCCAGACAGTCGAAGAAGGTGGTGACGCCGCTGCGAATCATGTCATAGCAGGCCACATCCATGGCGGCGCGCAACATAGCGTGGTCCAGTCGATCCTCAATCTTGCCCCACCAAAATTCGTTGAGGAAGGCCCAGAAGTCGGCCGGCGCGTTGGCAGTGGGAATGCCGTGAGCGAGCACGCCGTAGCAGTGCCGATGAGCGTCGACAAAGCCGGGGGAAATGGCGCAGTTCGTTAGATCTACAAAATTGGCGTCGGGGTGGAATTCCTTGAGCGTGTTATTGGGCGCAATCTGGCTGATGCGCCCGTCTTCGATGAGCACGCCGTGATTCTTTTGCGCGGGTTGGTCGGGGGTGGTGATAAGCCAGGCACCTAGCACGATCTGTTGCATGGAGGAATTGTACGAGCCGGGGGGAGCAGATTCGTTCACGTAGACGTAGACGATGACGTGAACGTCTACGTAATCGTTTACGTCTACGTCCACCAGCGCCCCTACAATCCCCTCATGGATGAATCTTCACACCAACAAGCCCCGCCACCGGCCACACGCGAGGACCTCATCGCTCGCATGCAGGCCGGCTGTGAGCAGATTCGGCAGGTGGTGTGGCCGCTAAGCGATATGGCACAGGCTGGCCGGAGCACTTCACGCGACTGGGCGGTCAAAGATCATCTGGTGCATCTGGCGCGCTGGGCCGAGGGCATGGTGGCGTTGCTGGGCAAGCGTCGGCGCTTTCCCGCCATGGGGTTGGACGAGGCGTGGGTGTTTGCCGGGGCCGACGAAGATGACATTAATGACGTCATTTACGAGCAGGTGAAGGGGTTTACGCCGTTGGAGGCGCGCGCCGCGTTCGATGCAGCTTTTGCAAGCTTGACCGACACGATTGCAACACTGGACTTTACAGAACTTCAACGCCCCTACGGCTATTTTCAGCCTCACGAGCCCGGCGAGGACGATGGCGAACCCATTTTGGACAAGGTGATCGGCCACAGTTACGAGCATTGCACCCAGCACGAGCCGTGGATTCAACAGCGAATCTTGCTGGATCAACTCAGGCTTTACCTGTAGCCACCCAGATATTTAGATTTCACTATGAATTTTGAAAATACTGCCCAAATGGTGGATTCGATGCGCGGACTTTTGCTGGAGGTGCGACTATTGAAGCGAGGGGGTTGTTCATCTAAACATCGTAAACACACTGTGAAGAGACATCATCACTCTGCCAACGTTACACACTGAACACACTGTTGCACACTGACATCATCGCTGTTTCATCAAGCCCATCGAGCCCATCGAGCCCATCGAGCCCATTGCATCCCATCGTCATACAACTGAACATTGCATCACAATTTCACCATCATCTTTCATCATTCTTCATCGCTGTTTCATCGAGCACGTCCAGTACATTGTGCACATTGATCTTCATCGCCGCATAACATCGTTCTAAAACTCATCGCAGAAATCCACAACCTCAGGGGCAATTGCCGGGTCATCCGACCCGGCATGCGCTTTTTCCGCAATGTTATATCGGTCGTAAAATAGATGGCATGATCTTTGATGATATTGCTGCAAAGTTGAATCGTCGCACTGCGCTTCCCCTCCTCAACCCCGTGCAACTGTTCGATACGAATTTGAGCCGAACGATCCGAAACGCCAACCTGCCCGGCCTGGTCACCTGCGGCCTGTTGGTGTGGAACGACGATATTGCCGCAGCTCATCCCATTGCCCAGGAGATGGACAACATCCACGGCAATTATTGGCACGCCATGATTCACCGGCGCGAGGGTGACTATTGGAACGCCAAATACTGGTTCCGTCTGGTCGGCAATCATCCCGTGCAAGCTGAACTGACCCGCATGGCCGAAGCCAAATCCTTCTTGAAGAAGGGCGTGTTTATGCCTGGCCTGATGGTAGACGCATGCGAGCGTGCCAACGAGCGCACTAACGAACGCGCCAGCGAGCACGCCAGCGAGCACGCTAACGCACATGCGCACGAGCTGGCCCAAACAGGGACCAATGCCGGCCCCGCGCCTGTTGATGATGAGATCGAGGCATTGCAACGCTTGCAACTGGCCGAGATCAAAGCCCTGCTGAACTACTGCCGCCTGTTACCGGCCAATTAATTCAGGCACCCTCGCCATGTCGTTGATCACCCTCAACCTTCCGGCCACCGCAATCATGGGGGCCGGCGCCCGCCATGAGTTGCCGGCCCAGATCAAACGACTGGGAGCCAGCCACATCCTCATCGTCACCGATGCCTTCCTCAGGCAAACCGGGTTGCCAGATGCACTGGCAAATGCCATGCGCAAGGCCGGTTGCACCGTCACGATATTTGATCAGGTGCAGTCCGATCCCACCGACCAGAATGTGGCAGCCGGTTTGCAAATATTTCGCACCCACGCCGCTGAGAAGAGCGGTGCCAATGTGATCGTGGCAGTGGGCGGCGGCAGCGCCATCGATTGCGCCAAAGCCATCTCGATTCTGGCGACCAACCCCGAACCCCTGCGCCAGTACATGGGCTATCACAAAGTGCCGCTGGCGGGTGTGCCACTGATCGCGATTCCCACCACGGCTGGCACCGGCAGCGAAGCCACCCGCGTGGCCGTGATCACCGACACCGAGCGGCATGAAAAGATGATGATCCTGGATGCGCGGCTGACTCCGGCCGTGGCGCTGGTGGATTACGAGCTGAGCCTGAGCATGCCCAAGCCGCTAACGGCCCATGTCGGCGTCGACACGCTCACGCATGGCATCGAGGCGTATGTGTCGAAGCAGGCCAACGGCATGACCGACCCGATGGCGCTGTCGTGCATTGCGCTGACGGCGGGGGCGCTGCTCACCGCCTGGGCCGAGCCGGACAACCACACAGCGCGCGAGGCCATGGCACTGGCAGCCTATCAGGGTGGCGCGGCGTTTACCAATGCCAGCGTGTGCCTGGTGCATGGGATGAGCCGGCCGCTGGGCGCGGTCTACCACGTGCCGCATGGCTTATCCAATGCCGTGCTGCTGCCCGAGGTGACCCGGTTCTCGCTCAGCGGCGCTCCCGCACGCTACGCCACCATCGCCCGGATCATGGGGTTGGCGGGAGGCGATGGGAGTGAAGAGGCCGCGGGTCACAGACTCGTCGATGGATTGGAAGCGCTCAATGAGGCGTTGCAAATTCCGCCCCTGCGCGAGTGCGTGAAGGTGGGCCGGGCCAAATTCGACAAGAGTCTGGAGAAGATGGCCCAGGATGCACTGGCATCGGGTAGCCCGCAGAACAACCCGGTGGTGCCGACGGCGGAGCAAATTATCGAGTTGTATCGCGCGGCCTGGTAGGTAGGTAAGTGCTTTGGGGCGAAGACCTTGAAGACCTCGCAAAGCCCAACTTACAACGCCAGGCCTTCCTGCGCGGCCACACCGCGCACATGCGCCGCTGCGAGGTCATACGCCTCGGCACTTGGCAAATGCTCCAGCATGAGCGGTGTATCGGGATCGAGGCGGGCCAGCTCGGACAGGAACACGGCATAGTCCAGTTTGCCCAGGCCGATGCGCACTTCATCCAGATGGACCAACGCTTTGTCGGACATGGCCACATCTTTGGCGTGGCACGACCGAATGTAAGGGCCGAGTTTGGCAAAGCAGTCGCGAATAAGCGCGCCGTTGTGGAAGAAGCGCTCGGGGCTGTTCACCATGTTCACCGGATCAAGGTGCACGGCGCACCCCTTGCGGTCGATGGCCTTGATCAGGCGCAAATAATTGTCGGGCGAATCGGGATAGAGCCACTGCATGGCTTCGAGGGTGTAGGCCGTGCGCGTCGGCTGCACCGCATCGATGATGTCCTGCACGCTGGCCACGATCATGTCGAAGGTCTCGTCGGTGAGATCAAGCGGGTGCGGGCCGTGCCAGATAGTGCCGCGTGAGCCGGCCAGGTTGACACAACAACGCGCGCCGATTTTCTCGGCCAGCAACAGGCTTTTTTTGCAGATCTCGACCGCGGCCTCACGTTGAGCCGGATCGCTGCTCAGCGGGTTATTCCACACACCCACCTCGGCAATCACAATGTCGGCCTCTTGCGCAGCCTGGGCATACGCGCGAATGACCTCGTCGTCGGCATCGGGTTTCACCGGGCAATAGGCCGCTCGATATTCGTAGGATTGAACGACAGCCACCCACTCGCTGGGGGTGGCATAGGGTTTGAAAAGGGGTGCTCCGAGTCTCATGAGAGTTATGAGTGATTGGTTTTTAGTGATTAGTGGTTAGTTGGAATACCTTGCGGCGACGATTTCGGCCATGATGGCCAGGGCGATTTCTTCGGGGGTTTGCGCATGGATGGGCAGGCCGATGGGGGCGTGGATGCGGGCGAGTTGGGCATCGGCAAAGCCTGCCGCTTTGAGTCGCGCCAGACGCTGCACATGCGTTTTTTTGCTGCCGAGCGCGCCGATGTAAAAGGCATCGCTGTGCAGGGCGGGTATGAGCGCCTTGTCGTCAATTTTTGGATCGTGGGTCAGCACGGCCACGGCCGTATTGCGCGACAACAGGTCCTCGGTCAGCACATCCTGCGGCCACTGCACCACAAGCTGGTCGATGTGGGCAAAGCGCGCCTCATTGGCAAAAGCACTACGGGGATCGATGACGATGGTGTGATAGCCGATGACGTTGGCGATGCGAGTGAGCGCAATGGCGATGTGACCCCCACCAATGCAAATCAGCTGGGGCAACGGCAAAAGGGCTTCAATGAAAATTTCAAGCTCGGCCTGGCCGTTGACTGGCTGGAAGATATGACGCACGCTGTGGCCGGCGCGCAGCACCTGTTTCATGTGTGGCAATAAAAAGGTGACCAGGCCGCCCAGTTGGCCATCGAGATCATCTCCAAAGGCGGCACCGGACTCGGCCAGCATCAGCTTTTTGCCAAGCAGTGGCGCATCTCCACGGATGAGGGTGGCGACCACGGCCGCACGCCCCTGAGCCGACACATGCCGCCAAAAGTGAAGCAGCGCCGGCGAAAGGGCCTCCACGAAGATATCGATGGTGCCGCCGCAGGCCAGTCCAACTTTCCAGGCTGTTTCGTCGGCCACCCCAAAGTGCAACAACTGAGGGATGCCGCTGGCGAGCACTTCAAGGCCAGCTTCCACGATGTCACTCTCAACACAGCCGCCGCTCACGCTGCCGCTGATCAATGGCGTCTCATCGTCCACGAACGACACGGCTATTTTGCTACCGATGCCACGCGGCGCACTGCCCCACGTTTGCACCACCGTCGCCACAGCAACTGGCTGGCCGGCATCCACCCACTGCTCCACATCGCCCAGAATTTCGCGCATGAGTTCACTGTATCGAAGTTTTATAAGATGTGCCGGAGGATGAGCCTGCCGTTATCGCACCTGGGCGTAATGGGCCGTATCACGCGGCACATTTTGGTTGTCTACCGCATCGTTGTGAAAAATGCCCTCAAGGGTAAATCCACATCGCTCGGCCACAGCACGGCTCCGCGCATTGCGGGTGTCGGCGCGAATGACAACGCGGCGCGCCTTCAGCACATCGAACCCCAAAGTGGTGATGGCGCGGGTTGATTCGGTGACATAGCCGTGGCCGACATAGCCCGTGCGGCACCAATACCCAATTTCAAAACTGGGCACGTCCCAATCCTGCGGGTGCAGGCCGGTGGCAATCACCAGCGTGTGAGTGCCTTTGAGGAATGCCAGCAACATCAGATCGATACGCTGCAGATATTCAGCATGCTTTGTGCGCACAAACATCTCGTTCGTGTCGACCGTCGGCAACGCGCCTTTGGCAAACGGCATCCATTCTTGCAGCTCAGGCCACGACTCGCGAATGGCGGTATTGAGTTCGAGGCCATCGCCGGGCCGTGGGCAGCGAATGGTGAGACGTTCGGTGTCGAATTGCTCTGGCAAGTTTAATAAGATCGGGTTCATAGGGATTCTGAATGCCGCATTCAGGCAGTTTTACGCGTAGCCAATAGCACACCGGCCAATACAACCATGCCGCCAACAATCTGTTGCACCGTCGGCACCACACCAAACAACGCAAACGACCAGGCCGTGGCGATGACCGGGCTCAGGGTCAGGATGAGCGTGTGCGCGCTGAGATGCAGCCGACGCAGGGCCATATAAAACAGCACGCGGCTCAGCACAATATCGACGCCGGCCACCAGAATCAGCAGAGGCCATGCCGCGGCACCCGGCCACACCACCGCATTTTGCACGGCTGAGAAGCTGAATAATGCAAGTGTCGTAAACAGCAGACGGAAGAAAAAGAAATTCACGAAATCCACATCGCCGTTGCGTTTGACCAGGGCGGTGTGGAACGTGTATAGCGTCGTTGCAATCACGATCATCAGCGAGCCGATGCGAAAGAAATCGCTGGGTTGCAGGGCGATGATGACGGCCCCGACCATGGCCAGCACTGCTCCCACGACCTTGATTCGCGTAAATCGCTCTTTGAGCCAGATCACGCTGAGCACGATGCTGATGGGAATGGACAACTGGCTGATGAGCGCGGCCGCGCCAGGGTCCACGTAATCGACCGCGACATAGGTTAAATTAGTGCTGCCACCGATCAAGAGCCCAATCAGCACAAAGAAGCCGAGGTGCTTGCGCAGCACCCCGAAGTTGAGCTGGCGGGTGGCAATGGCATAGCCGCCGATAACGAGCGTGGCCATGCCCATGACATAGAACCCCGAGATGCGCGGGCTGATGAGTGGCGAGAGCAGGCGCGCGAAAACAAAATGAAAGCTATCGAGAAACAGCAAAATCAGCACGATCGGCGTGTTGCGGTCGACCCTGCGGCGATCCTGTGGAGCATCGAGTGTGGCTTGAGGTTGCATGAGATAAGAGCATGGAGCTGAGAGCGTGGAGCTGAGAGCATTTCTGGTTCCCTGCTCAATGCTCTCTGCTCCACGCTTAGGCTGCGATGTCGAACTGATCGAGCACAAACGCGTAATCGAACGCGACCTCTTCGAGGAAATCGAAGCGGCCGGATGAGCCAAAGTGGCCGGCGTTCATGTGGGTTTGCAACAGCACCGAGTGCGTGTCGGTCTTCATCTCGCGCAGTTTGGCGGCGAATTTGGCTGGCTCCCAATATTGCACGCGCGGGTCGTTCAGGCCGGCCTTGAGCAACAGCGCCGGGTATTGCGTTACCTTGATGTTGTCATAGGGCGAATACGACTTCATATAGTCGAAATAGGTTTTGTCGTCGGGGTTGCCCCACTGCTCCCATTCCTGAGCCGTCAGCGGAATGCTGGCATCGCTCATGGTGCTGATCACATCGACAAACGGCACATCGGCAATGACCGCACAAAACAGGTCGGGCCGCATGGTCATCACCGCGCCCATGAGCAAACCGCCGGCACTCTTGCCCTGAATCACGAGCTGGTCCTTGCTGGTATAGCCCTGCGCAATGAGGTATTCGGCACAGGCGATGAAATCAGCAAACGTGTTTTTCTTGTTCATCAGCTTGCCATTGTCATACCAGGCGCGGCCCATCTCGCTGCCACCGCGAATGTGGGCGATGGCGAACGTCACGCCACGGTCGAGCAGGCTGAGCCGGCTGGTGTTGAACGAGGGATCGATGCTGGAGCCGTATGAGCCGTAGCCATAGAGCAGCAGCGGCCCCGGCTGCACGACATCCTTGCGATGTACCAGTGAAATAGGCACCTGGGTGCCGTCGGGAGCCGTGGCCCACACGCGCTCGGCCTCGTATTGGCTGGCATCGTAGCCGCTGGGAATCTCGTCCTGCTTGCGCACCTGCCATGCGCCGTTGCCCGCACCCGCGCCCGCACCAGCGGCCAGGTCATAATCCACCACCGAACTGGGCGTGGTCAATGAGGTATAGCTGAAGCGCAGAATGTGCGAATCAAACTCGCGGTTGGGGTGAGCCCAAAAGGTA
>JBBQST010000182.1:0-8929 GCA_038213625.1 Thermoflexales bacterium | reverse complement strand
GACGATTGGGCCTGGACCCAGACCCAGGCGCACACACCCGCTTTCAAACTGCCGCACTACACCTTGCGAGATTTGCGCGCCGAGAGCAGCGGCGCAGACCGGCTGGTGGATGTGGCATTGCAAGGGCCGGCGTCGTTGCCGGTGTTGCTCAGTCTTTTGGAAAGAGACGGGGGACGGAGGACGGAGGACGGAAATTTCACCGTCCTCCGTCCTCCGTCTCCCGTCTCTTTATCCGCCCTCCCCCGCACCGGCATCACACGCGCCACGCTGGCCGGCTTCCCCGTCTTCATCTCGCGCACCGGCTACACCGGCGAGAACATCGGCTACGAGATTTTTGTGCATCCCGACCATTGCGTTGCGCTGTGGAATGCATTGCTGGAGGCTGGTGCAGCAATGGGTGTAAAGCCATGTGGGCTGGCTGCACGTGACTCGTTGCGCATTGAGGCGGGGCTGCCGCTCTATGGCCATGAGTTGGCGGGGCGGTTTGATCTCGCGCCGTTTCACATCGGCTTCAGCGGCTATGTCAAAGCCTACAAGCCGTGGTTCATCGGCAAGCGCGCCTACTTCGAGCGCGCCGCAAAAGCAACCCAACGGCTCAGTCGATTTCGGCTCAACAAAAAAGGGGTGCGGCCGCCCAAGCAAGGCACGCCGGTTGTGGATGCCAGCGGCAATCCCATCGGCACCGTCACCAGTTGCGCCCAGGATCGTGAAGGCTTTTTGCTCGGCCTGGCCATGCTTGATCTACGAGTGGGAGCCAAAGACGGCACACCCATCTTCTTTCAAGCGCGGGCGGGCGCGCCGCTGGATGAAGCCACGGTGCAGACTCGCTTTCCGCGCCGCAAATAGCAGTGGCTAAATCGCCGCACTCGCCGCGCCATCCACGTACAACGCGCTGCCGGTCACGGCAGAAGACTCGTCCGAGGCCAGGAACAATACGACATTGGCCACCTCGCGCACGCTCGCCATTTTGCCGGTGGGCTGCTGCGCTTTGATCATGGGATACAGCTTGTCGAGGCCGCCCAACTCATCGGCCAGCGTCCGGTTCATCGGCGTATCCACCCAGCCTGGGCACAGGGCATTGCAGCGAATGCCCTGCTCGGCATACGACACGGCCAGCGCCTTACTCAGCCCAATCACGGCCGCCTTTGACGAGGTATAGGCTTCGTAGCCCGGCTCGGTCAGGGTGGCCATGACCGATGAGGTATTGATGATGCTGCCGCCGCCTTGCTGCAGCATGTGCGGAATCACGGCCCGGCACATCAACATCATGCCCTTCACATTAATGGCCATGACGCTGTCCCAGGTGTCTTCGTCGAGGTCCAGGAACGCGCCGTGCGGCATGATGCCGGCATTATTGAAGACCACATCAATGCGGCCAAACGCGCGTAGGGCTTCATCCACTACCCGCACAATATCGCTGGCGATCGACACATCGGCGCGCACCGCCAACACTCGGACGCCGCCCGTCTTGCTGATGGTGCGCTGAACCGCTTCGAGCGCGGCACCCTCTCGATCCACCAGCACCAACGCCGCGCCCTCCTCGGCAAACCGCTCGGCCGTGCCCGCGCCAATGCCGCTGGCCGCGCCGGTGATGATGCAAACCTTGTCTTTGAGTCTCATGGAATTTCAATTCACCTAGAAGGAGTCACATCGATTTCAGGACTCTCAATCGTCAAAAGCCTGTTGTGATTACCTAAGCGGATTTTGGACAGATTGAACAAAACTTAACAGAATACAGATGTCTTCATTCTGTTTGATTCTGTAAATCCTGGTAACTGCTCAGCCTCGGATTTTGAGACAGGATTTACAAGATGCACAGGATAGAAATCCGCTCCCGATCTTGTAAATCCTGTTCATCCTGTCCAAAAAGCCTGAGTAGTTACCAATTCTGTCATTTTGTCCAAAATCCGTTCCGGTTCTGCCACACATTTTTAACGACTGGATCTATAAGATAAAGACAACTTTAGCCTTTAATCCCCGTCAACGTAATGCCTTCAATAAAGGTGCGTTGGGTGAAGAAATAGAGCAGCACGATGGGTGCGACCATGATGGTGGCGGCCGACATCAATAAACCCCATTCCGTTTTGGAACGACCAAAGAAGCCATACAGCCCAATCGCCAGCGTGTAATTTTCCTTATCGCTCAAATAAATCAACGGCCCCAGAAAATCATTCCAGTTGCTTAGAAACGCAAACAGAGCCACCACGGCCAGTGCTGGCCGCGTCAACGGCAAGATCACCTGCCAGAAAATCTGAAACTCACTCGCGCCGTCGATCTTCGCCGCCTGCGAGAGTTCCTGGGGGATGGTCATATAAAACTGGCGCAACAGGAAGATAAAAAAGGCGTTGCCAAAAAACGACGGAACCACCAGCGCATTCAACGTATTGACCAATCCCAAATCCCGGAAAATCAAAAACGTGGGAATGAGCGTGACCGGATATGGAATCATCAGCGTCGCAATCAGCACCACAAACAGCGTGTTGCGCCCACGCCACTGGATGCGCGAGAAGCCATACGCCACGACCGAGCACGAGGCCACCGAGCCAATCACGTTGAACACGGTGACATACAGCGTGTTGCGAAAATATTGCCAAAATGGGATGAAGGTGGTGCTGCGCGGATAGTTGTCCCACACGAAGGGATTGGGAATCCACTGCGGCGGCACCACAAACACCTGCGCCGGCGATTTTAGCGAAGTGGACACCAGCCAGACAAACGGCACCGTGAACAGCGCCGCTAGTGCCGTGATGAGCACATACACTGCGATGCGCTGCGCGACACGGCCGCTATCACGCGGCTTGGTTCTGCCAGTCCCTGAAGACCGTGTGGAGAATGTTGTCGGGGCCATCAGTTTTTGTCGCCTCCCTCGTAATACACCCAGCGGCCCGACGACTTGAACAACAGCAGCGTCAGCACAAACACGGCCGCAAATAGCAACCAGGCCATCGAGCTGGCATAGCCCATTTTGAAATAGCTAAATGCGTTGCGATAGAGCAGGAGTGAGTAAAACGTGGTGGAACCCGCCGGCCCACCCTGTCCGCCCGTCAGCACATACGCCGCGGTGAAATATTGAAACGCGCCAATGATGCCGTTGATGAGGTTGAAAAAAATAGTCGGCGTCAACATGGGCAGGGTGATGAAGATCGTCTTCGACCAAGTGTTGGCGCCGTCAATCTCAGCCGCTTCGTACATCTGGCGCGGCATATCTTGCAACGCAGCCAGGAAGATAACGACGCTGCCGCCGAAGCCCCATAAGCCCACCAGAATCAATGAAGGCTTTGACCAATTGGGGTCGGTCAGCCAGCCGATGCTGTTCAACCCAAACGCTTTCAGCAGCGCGTTGGCCAGCCCAAATTGGGGATTCAAAATCCAGGCCCACAGCATGGCCGAGGCAATTTCCGGCACAATGCTGGGCAAAAAGAACAGCGTGCGATAAATGGACAAGCCGCGCACTTTGGTGTTCAGCAGCATCGCAATCAGAATGGCGATGAGGAGGTTCAACGGAATTGAAATGAGCGCGTAGTAAAAGGTGTTGCCGACGGCCTTGTAAAACAGGGGGTCGGCCGTAAATAGATCGATGTAGTTTCGCAGGCCGACAAACTGAGGGGGCGAGAGAATATCGTAGTTGGTCAGGCTGTAATACAACGACGAGATGAGTGGGTAGGCTGCAAAGACAATCAAGCCGATCAACCACGGCGAGATAAACACTAAGCCATGGATCAGATCGCGCCGCGCCTGAGGTTTTAGCGGCTGCGACTTGGGTTTGGATCGTGTGGAAATACTTGCCATGCTTATTTTTGACTTATCGCAATTCAAAATCCAATAACGCACTCCGTTCACCCGTTGCAAAGCGCCCCATGTGCAACGGCGCAAAATCCAGCACGTCGGTTTTACCCAAAATGGGTGCAAGGTCAATCGATGTGCCACCGCGCAACACCAGCTCGGCCGTGGCCAGCGCCACGCCGGCATGGCAGGTCATGCCGTGCCCATTCATGCCCACGGCATGATAAAAATTGTCGGCTCGCTCGTCGCGGGAAATAATGGGGAAGCCGTCCTGTGTGGTGCCATACACACAGCACCAGCCGTTTAGAAACACGCTTTTGGGCAGATGAAAAAAGCGCGTGTATACCTGCGCTACATCATTGGGATAACTGTCGTCATTCATGCGGTTCACGTAATCGGGGTCCACCGTGTATTCCGGTCGGGTGGTGTTGTGATGCTGACCGAACAGCAACGTGCCGCCGACTTCGCCGCGACACCACACGCCCTCGCCATTCACATTTTCCGGCGCGCCAAATAACGGCGCGTCCTTCACGTTTGTTTCGTCGAACGCCGTCGCCACGCACACCTGAATGCGTTGCGGCGTCAGCGCCAACACCGAGCCGGCCAGCGCCGCAACCTTGGCCCCCCACGGCCCGCCAGCATTCACCACCCGTCCCACCTGCCACGCGCCCTTGCGCGTCACCACTGTGTGGATGCGGCCGTCATCCACACGCAGTTGCAACACCGGCGTGTTGCGCTGAATCGTCACGCGGCCGGTTTGAATCGCCAGTCGCTCATACAACGAAACCAGTTCATGCGTGTCGATGAAGCCTTGATTGGGATACAGCGATGCACCCACGACACGCTCAAGCTTGATCCACGGAAAGCGCTGTGCCAGCGCATCTGGGGCAATATCCTCGCGAGCGTAAATGCTGCCGGCCCCGCCGCCAAAGCGTTGCTCATACGCGCTGAGCGGGACCGGAAATGTGCCGTTGTCATAGACCAGATTCAGCAACCCCCACGACTGAAACTGAAAGCCGTGCTCGCGGCGCAACTGCTGAATTCGATCAAAGCCCAGCAGTGTGAGCTGGGCATAAATCGCACCCATGTCGTGCAGGCAGATTACGCCAGCCGAGCCGCCCGTCGTGCCGGCCCCCAACTGCGTCTTCTCAAAGACGACAACGCGCGCATCACTCTGCCGCGCCAACTCATAGGCACAGCTCATGCCAATGATGCCGCCGCCGATGATGGCGATGTCTGCTGTGTTCATGTAGATAGAAGAGAATCAGAGACGGAAGAGACGGGAGACGATGGACGACGGACAGCTAACGACATTAAGGTGTCGTCCACCGTCCGTCGTCTCCCGTCTCTTCCTCTTCTAAGCCGCCTTCATCGCCTTGTCCAACTCGGCCTGCACGTTGGTCGTCACCTCGTCCAGGGCCGCTTTGGCCGTCATTTCGCCGCGAATCACTTTGTCGTAGGCGGCTGTCAGTTGATCGGTGTAAAAGCTTTGCACAGGAATGATCGGGAAGAAATTGGTGGCCAGCGCGCCAGTCTTGGAGAACACCGGCAAATAGTTCGCCATGCGATTCGTTGCGCCCATTTTCTTGATGAGGCCTTCCTCCCATTCCGTGGACGCTTTCTTAATGCACGGCCCGTTCAGCGTCAGATAGCCCATGCGCGCCGATTTCTCAATGAAGGCATACCTGAGAAAGTCCCATGCCGCATCGACGTTCTTCGATTGAGCTGGAATCGAATACATCCAGCCGCTGATCGCATAGCGGCTGCGCGAGGCATCGCTATCTTCCAATGTCGGCCAGAACGACACGCCGTAATTAATGTCCGGCGAATATTGGTCCATCGCCTCGTAGGTCCAAAAGCCGTCCAGCGCGTAAGCAGACTGTTTGGTCGAGAACGGATTGCCCGCTTCGTACATGCCTGGCCGCGAGTTAAAAGCCGCCAACTTGTTCACGTCATACAAGCTCACGAAACTGGTCATGTATTCCAGCGCCGCCACCACCCCCGCATCATTGGCCGTGATCTTGTTGGTGGCCGAGTCAAAAAACTTGCCGCCAAAAATGTAGCTCCAATTGATCAGATGGCCGCTGGCGGGAATGTAGCCAATCCGCTGAATATCACCTCCGGCATCTTTCTTGAAGATGGCCTTGGAATGCGCCATGAACTCTTCGGTCGTCAACGGCGGCTTCTCCGGGTCCAGCCCGGCCTCTTGGTACAGGCTCTTGCTGTAAAACAGGCAGATGTAGTCTGCGCCGCCCGGCACCGCATACTGCTTGCCGTTGTAGGTGCCGCTGTCGTAGATCGGCGTCACAAAATCATCGCGCGTCACACCCGACTGCTGGATCAACGTGCTCAGATCCAACAGTTGACCTTTGCTGGCCAGGTTCGCCAATGGCCCCGGACGCATGATGACGGCATCGGGCGGTGTGCCGGCCGCCAGCAGCGTCGTTAGTTTGGTCTGCCACTCCGGATCAAAGTTCCAGTCCACTGTCACCGCCGGCTTCTCTTTTTTGTAATCTGTGCTGATCTCTTCCATCAGCTTGTTGTAAATATCGCCCCAGTTCTCGTTCAAAAAATCCAGCTTCACATCACCGGCCGCGGGTGCCGCTTGGGCAGGCTGGTCCGCGCTTGGTGCGGTTGTGGCCGGCGCTGCCGCTGGCGCACTGGCGGGCGCGGCCGCCGGTGCCGCACATGCAGCCAGCAGCGCGCTCATTCCGGCTGCGCCACTCATTGCCAGAAACCTGCGCCGGTTCAAAGGTTGTCCAAACGGGTCAGTCACTCGAATGCTCATGGTTCTCTCCTTCTAAAAAGTTACGGACGATTGAAAATACACATACTGCAACTACCAAAACGATGGATATCCTGAGCCAGTGCGCTTTGTGGTGCCCCAGTAACCTCAGCGGATTCATACTGACGACTGACTACTGACGACTCGCTACTGTCCGCTCCCTACTCATAATGCGCTCGCAGCTCCGCATGCATCGGCATCGCCATCACCGCGTCAATCATGCCTCGTGCCTGGGCTTCGCTGGTCGTCCACGGGTCCATCATCACCATCTCCACCAGCATTTGTTTGTTGCGCTGCTCGTATGCCGCCAGTTCCAGATTCACCGGTGCCACGCAGTCGCGCAGCAGATAGGCCAGCGCCGTCGGCGGCAGCGGGTCGGTGGCAATCGGTTGGATGCCGCGCTTGCTCACCAGCATTGGCACTTCCACTGCAAAATCTCTCGGCACGCCGCGCACATACTCGCCCGCGTTGCCGACATTGCCAATCAATACGCGCGGTATGTCGCACAACAACGACTCGATCATCGGCAACATCAACTCATCAGATTCGCCCGGCGGAAAGGCGTCTGTCACTTTGGCCGAGGTGTCCTGCACCACGCGCTGGATATTTGCAACCATGGCCTCGCCGCTGCTGAAGTAACGGCTCCAAAAAATCGAGGGGTCTTCGTGCCAGAGTTCACGCGTGGCGGCATCGTGGTGATACCACCAGCCCCACGAGCCACCGCCATCGGTGCCAGTGTCGCCGATGGGATAGGCACCAATGCGCCGGCACAAATCGGCCAGCGTGTCATGGGGTCGGCCCGCCGCCCACTCGCGCACCCGCGGCATCATGTCCTCGCCGTGCGAAAATAATTTCGTCAGCCACACAAAATGATTCACCCCTGGAATCTCGTAGGTCAGCCCCTCGCGGCTCAGCCCCAAGGCTTTCGCCACCCCATACACCGCCGCATAGCCGTGGCACAGGCCCGCCATTCGGCCAGCCATCTGCGGATACTGGCGATGCAACAGTGTCATTCCCGCCATCACGGGGTTGTCCACTTGCAAATAAAATGCGTTCGGGCAGACATCCAGAATATCCCGCATCACGCTCTCGAACAATTGGAGTTGATAAAAATTAATCCAGAAGGCTTCGTCGTGCATGACATGCAGGCTGCCGCCCCACTCATAGCCAAACTGGCGCGCGACATCCCAACCGGCCCGCAAGCGGTGATGGCCGGCCACCAGTGCCAGATTCAGCACGATGTCCGCGCCCTGCAATGCCTCGCGCCGATCCGTGGTCTTGCGCAAATCCAGCTCAATACCCATCTCCTGCGCATATCGCACGCACAGGCCATGCGCGCCGTCCAGCCGGCTCGAATCAATATCCATGAAGTGCACCGTGCAGCCGCGCAAATTCAGCTTCTGGCACAAGTCGCGAATAAAGTTGAGCGAAAACACCGCGCTTCCCGCGCCGATCACAGCAATTTTTGGCATGGAAATAAAAAGTGACTGGTTGCTGGTGGTTGGTTGCTGGTAATGAGTGTTTCCGAACTAACAACCAGCAACCAGCAACCAACTACCAGCAACCAACTACCAGCAACCAACCTACTCACCCTGAGCAAACAAAGTTCCAAAGCGCAGCCGTAAAGATTGGGCGTGATAGATCACCAGTCGCGCTGCGCTGTCCGGATCACCCTGTTCAATCGCCTCCAGAATGGCCGCGTGCTCGTCATTGGATGCGCACATGCTGGCCACGTTCGGCTGCCGGCCCGCGTTCAGCAAATACATGTCGGCCCGCTCTTCGTTGCGCACCACAAAATGGGTCAGCACCGAGTTGCCGGCCGCTTCGCCCATGCCGCGGTGAAAATTGCGCGAGGCGCGCAGGAAACCGGCGAAATCCACCTCGCCCTCGCAAGCGCTGGCTCGGCCCTGTGAAATGGCATCTCGCAGCACCGCCAACTGGTCCTTCGAGGCACAAATGGCCGCGCGCCGTGCCAGATACGGCTCAATCTGCTCGTTGGCCACAAACATTTCGATGAACTCATCCCGCGAGATTTGCCGGACGAACAGGCCGCGCCCCTTCGGCGCGATCAGTTGCTCGTGCTCCAGCAACGCCAGCGCCTCGCGCACTGGCGTGCGGCTGATATTCAACTGCGCAGCCAGGCCTTCCTCCGTCAACGCATCGGCCACCGGCAGCTTGCCCGACAAAATGGCCTCTTTAATCGCCTCGTAGGCCGCTTCACGGTAACGCGGCGGCTTATTCACCACAACCGGACGCAGCATCGTCAATTCATCCATATTGCTGTATACAAGCATACAGACCGTAAATACGTTGTCAAGCCATAATCAAGCCCATTTTTACCCGTTCATTCACTTTTATGTC
>JBBQST010000181.1:0-8930 GCA_038213625.1 Thermoflexales bacterium | reverse complement strand
CCACCCACCGAGCTGGTGGTGATGGGCTACGAGAACTTCAAGCTGACGCCGGCGCTGCAACAGCAATTCGAGCAGGCCAACAACATCAAGCTGCGCGTCATTCCATTTGGCAGCGCCGAGCTGATGCTGGACCAACTGATCAGCAAAAAGGGTGAGCAGGGCGATGTGATTTACGGCGTGGACAACCTGAGCATGATGCGCGCGTTGGGTGCCGATGTGCTGGAGCCATACGACTCGCCGCAACAAGCCGCCCTGCCGGCCGATCTGCGGCTCGACCCCACCAACCGCTTGTTGCCAGTCGAGGCCGGCTACATCACCATCAACTACGACAAACAGTGGTTTGCGCAGCGCGGGCTTGCGCCACCGACGGATTTGCGCGAGCTGTTGGGCGAGCAATGGACGCATCGATTTGCCATGCCCAATCCGGCCAAGTCTGCGGTTGGCTTCGGTTTTCTGGCCATGACGATCGCGCTCTACCCGGAGAACAGCGACTATCCATGGCCGCAGTTTTGGAAGGAGTGGATGCGCAATTTGCTGCACATTACCGACACCTGGGCCGAGGCGTATTCGTCCCAGTTCACGGCCAACGCCGGCAGCGATGATGCGCACCCCATGTGCGTGTCGTTCGCCGCGGCACCGGCTGCCGAGGTGATCTACAAGCGCATGCCCGAGCCGCGCATCGGCAATCTGGCGGTGCCGGCCTTCCTGCACCCGCGTTTCGTCGGCATTCGTAAAGGCACCAAAGCGTTGAGCGTGGCTCAGAAGTTTGTGGATTTTGTCATGAGCGCCGAGTTCCAAAAATCGATTCCCGAGCAGATGTTGAACTATCCGGCTTTGCCTGGCGTGCCGCTGCCCGACGCATTCAAAACCTATGCGCCGCCGCCGGCCAATGTGATTCGCGTGTCGCCGGAGGTGTTGGCCGAGAACCACACCCGTTGGACACAGATGTGGTTGGAGACGGTGGGAATGAATTGAGCAACTGCGTGCTTCACGGCTTCGGCCGATACACCAGATTCTCGGCCAGTCGCTCGTCTAAATCATAAGCGTCGTAAATGGCCTTGCGCAATTCTGGCGTCCAACGCACCGAGATCATTCTTTCGCGCGAGGGCTCATACAGCAAAATGGCGCTGAACTCCTTGCGGCGAATGCGCTCGATCAAATCGGCATCGCTCCACACACCGGCCTCTTTTAGCTGCCGAAACTCCATCGGTTGAATGGGAATGGGTAGGCCTTGCACCGGCAGCATGCCCATAAACTCGTCGATCAGCACATTGCCGTTGCTCTCGCGCACAATGCGATTAATCTCGAAAATCTCGCGCCGGTTGTTGAGCTTTTCAGTCAACCACGGCTGGTATTCAGACTGCGTCCATTCACTCAGGCTGCCGATCTGAACGGCCAGCAGCACAATGGCACCGATCTTGACCCAATAGTGACGGCTGGCCCAGGCCATCGCGGCCCCGCCCAGCAAACACAACGCCGCCACCCACTCATACAGGTCGTTGATGTTGGAGCCGGTTCTGCCGGCGGAGAGCGAGATGGTCCAGACCGTGGCAATGCTGGCCGCTACAAAATACGAGACCACAAATGACCACGTCGGCGTCTGATCATCGAGCCGGTCGATCAACAAATACAACATGCTGCCGATGAGCACGAAGCCGGCGTGCAAGCCAAGATTCAGCACATGCCCCAGCACCAGCGAGGCCTCGAACGCGTTCGGGTTCAAGGTCACCAGGCTGAAGAAGAAGCCGCCCTGGGTGGCATTGTTGAGCACGGCAAACATGCCCAGACTGAGCGCGGCTGTTGCGAGCACAAGCTTGAGGCTTTGAATGCCACCGAGCCGCATGCGCCGCGTTTGCAGCAGCCACAACACACTGGCCAGCGGCCCGGCCAGTGCATAGCTGTGTTTGGTGAAGATGGCCGTAGTAAACAAGATCGCTCCCAGCAACAGGCCAATCCAGCCATCCGGCTTGCGCAACACCATCAACAACCCGGCCAGACTGAACGCCAGCGCCAATGAGTCTGCGTGATCGAGCAACGACCAGATGGCCGTGTTGGGAAATGCAAACAGCAATAGCCCGCTGATCAGCGCCCCGAGCACGCTGCGGGTCAACGACCATTGGATGAGGGCCAGGAGCAGCGCAGCCGCAACGGTGCTGCCGATTGAAAGGGCGCGGCCGTACCAGAATGCAGCGCCGTTGGCCTGAAAAAAGGGGATTTGAATCAAATGAAACAGCGGCGGCTCGTTGGCAACCAGATAGGGTGGCGTTTGAAGGGTCAGCGAGGTTGGGTAAATCGATACGCCGCGCGCGAGTCGGATGACCTGATCCAGCATCGGCCCTTCACCATAGTCCAACGGGTAGGGGAACCGCATGACACTGCCGGCCAACTCGATATAACCCAGCAATACGCCGCCCACTTGCCAGATCAGAATTGCCAGCGCAACAATGAAGATCACATCCGGCAACACCGATTCCCGCTCTTTTGTCATGACTGACGAGAATACAGCCGATGAAGGTGTGTGCCAAATTTAAGCCCGGAACTTTGCCCGCCCATTTACATCTCTGCATCAACACCTACGGCCCTACGGCCCTATCGCCGTCCTACATCCTCGCTTTTCAATCCTCACTGGTACATCTTTTTACATTCGGCCCACTCTCATATTGAGTTGTTATATAGTCCGATATTGTGATCTCCTTCACCCAGCCCATTTTTCTGGCGCTGTTGGTGCTTATTCCCATCAGCATCTGGATCGCACTGCCCCGATTGCGCATTCGCAAGCGCGGTGCTGCCAAACCCAACCAGCACGCGCTCTCATCGCATGCGCTGTCGGCGCTCATCGTGCGCTGTCTGCTGCTGACTTCGCTGGTTCTGGCACTGGCCGGCATGCAGGCGGTGCGCAGCACGGGCAAACTCGCCGTCGCCTTTCTCATCGACGCCAGCGATAGCGTCGGTGCCAATGGCCGCGACCAGGCTGAACAGTTTGTGCGCGAGGCCTTGAAGTCCATGCGCATCGACGGCAGTGATCAGGCCGCGGTGGTGATCTTTGGGGCCGATGCCCAGGTTGAGCGCAGCATGAGCCTGGCGCGCGATCTGGCGCCGCTGGGCACCCAGATTCGCAGCAGTGCCACCAACATTGAAGGGGCCATTCGGCTGGGGCTCTCGCTGTTGCCTTCGGATTCGGCCAAGCGCCTGGTGCTACTGACCGACGGCAAACAAACGGTGGGTGATGCGGACAGCGCGGCACGCCTGGTGCGCGCCACACAAGCCCGGCTGGACACGGTGGCGTTGCCCAGTGCCGAGGGTGCTGATGCCGCTGTGGAGCGCATTGACGCGCCGCAGCGAGCCAGCGTGGGCCAGGTGGTGCCGCTGCAGGTCGTGGTGCGCACCAATCAGGCCATGCGCGCCCAACTCACCGTGTTTGCCGGCCCCGATGTGGTGGCTCAGCAAAGCGTCGAGTTGGTGCAGGGCCAGAACGAATTTAGCCTGCGGGTAAATGCCACACGGGCCGGCTTTACTTCATTTCGAGTGCAACTGGCTCCGGAAAGCGATACTCGGCCACAGAACAACACGCTGAGCTCGTCGGTGATCGTGGGTGGCCCACCTCGTGTGTTGCTGGTCTCGGCAAACAGCGCCGAGACGCAGGACACCGTGGCCCTCAAGGCCGGCCTCACCGCGGCTGAAATCCAGTTTGATGAGGTGACGCCGCTGGCGATGCCCAGCGAGATTCAGTCGCTGGCCGGCTATCAATCCATCGTGCTGGTGAATGTGCCGGCGCGCGATCTAAGCTTGCGAGCCATGTATTCGCTGCAAAGCTATGTGCGCGACATTGGTGGCGGCCTGGTCGTCATCGGCGGGCCAAACAGCTATGGGGTGGGCGGCTACTTCAAAACGCCGTTGGAAGAGACATTGCCGGTCGAGATGCAAATCAAAGACCCGCGCCGCTTTCCCTCCGTCAGCATTGTGATTGTGATGGACAAGAGCGGCAGCATGGGTGCGCAGGAGAACGGCGTGCTCAAGATGCGGCTGGCAGCCGAGGCGGCGGCGCGGGTGGCCGAGCTGGTGAACGACGATGATGAAGTCACGGTCATTGGCTTCGACACCGAGCCGGTGGATGTGATCGGGCCGTTTCAAGGCATCGAGCGCAACAAATACATTCCGCAGATTTTGAAGATCGCGCCGGGTGGCGGTGGCATCTATGTCTACGAATCGTTGAAGGAAGCCGAGAAAGTCATCGACAAATCCACGAAGCTGAGCAAGTTCATTATTTTGCTGGCCGACGGCAGCGACAGCGAGAAGCAGGAGGGCGTGCGTGAACTGGTGCGCAAGATGGTGGCGCAGGACACGACCCTGACGGTGGTCTCGATCGGTGATGGGCAGGATGTGCCGTTTCTCAAAACCATCGCCAGCGTGGGCGGTGGCCGCTTTCATCTGACAGACAAGGCCGCCAACCTGCCCACGATCTTTACCGAAGAGACGGCCCTGGCGCAACGCAGTTACATCATCGAGCAAAGCTTCTTCCCACAGCAGGGCGTCGGCAGCCCCATCCTCAGCGGCATCGACAGGTTGCCGCAACTGGAAGGCTATGTCGCGACCACGGCCAAACCCGCCGCCCAGGTCATTCTCCGCGCCAGCGAAACCGATCCACTACTGGCGACGTGGCAATATGGGTTGGGACGCGCGGTCGCGTTCACTTCGGATGCCAGCGGCCGGTGGGCCAAGTCGTGGGTGGCATGGCCCGACTTCCCCAAATTCTGGGCCCAAGCCATTCGCTGGACCATTCTGGAGCGCGGCCAATCGGCGATCCAGGCGCGGGTGACCCAGCGCGGCGAACAAACCGTCATTGAGGCCGATCTACCCAACCCTGAAACGGTGAGCGCGGATGCAAAACTCTCTGCCACTGTGATGGATAGCGATGGGCAGATGCGCCAGGTGAATTTGTTGCAAACAGCGCCCGGACATTTTGAAGCCGAGACATTTCTGGATGCGGCCGGCGCGTACTTCCTGCGGGTCACCTCGGCCAACTCTGCAACCGAGATCCTCTCCTCCACAGTGGCTGCACCGGCATTGGGTGAAACGACGCTGGCATGGGTGAAACCTTACTCGTCTGAATATGCCCAAAACACGGGCGGAGACGAGGCGTTGCAGGAGTGGGCGGCCCTGGGTGGCGGCGAGGTCTTGAACAGTGATTCGCCCTTCAAAGCATTCGAATTGAACGCGCCGGCGGCCGCCTCACGCACCGACCTGTTCCCATTTTTGCTGCTGCTGGCCGCATTGCTGTTGCCGCTGGATGTTGGCGTGCGGCGTATCACGGTCAGCCTGCGCAAATTGCTGGGCATTCAACCCCGGCTGGCCCCAGCCATGTCGATGGAGCAAACCGGCCGCATGGTGCAACTGATGCGAGCCAAGGGCCGTGTGCGCCCCGAAGCCATGACCCCGGCGGCGCGCGTGCAGTTTCAGGAAGAGGCGGTGCCGCGGCCCTCGGCCAGTGTGATGCTGGGCCGGCACGAGGATGACACGCCGGCACCCGTAACCACGGCGGCTAACACCGCCAGCGCACTCCTCAAGCGCAAAAAGCAACGCACAGCCAGCGAGCCAGATGAGGCGAAGAAAGAAGAAAAGTGAAAAGAGCGGATTTCGTAACACTACGAAATCCGCTCTTTTCATTTGAGACCTGGTCTTAGCGTTCTAGCTTCACCTCGAATCGAAAGGTCGAGTTTACCGGGTTAGCAAAGGCAGATAGGCTTTGGGCGTGAGGGTGATGGTGGACGCATTCGACACAACCACAGTCACGGATGAGTCCATGCTGCTCGTGCCGTTTTGAGCATGCACGGCCACCACATAGCTTCCGGCCGTGGCGAAGGTGTGTGATAGCGTGGTGCCGGTGCCTGCCGACATGCCATTGACCGTCCACGTATAAACCACATTGCTGCCAGCCGTGATGGAGGCAACATAGCTGCCGGCGCTGCCCGTGTTGCCGGTGAGTGGGCCGGCGATCTGCAAACCTGTGATCGCCTGATTGGGCTGATTGACCACATTCACGACCACGGTGTCGGCGGTGCTGGCCGCGCCCAGTGCGTCGGTGACCACCAGCGCAAAGCTGAGAGAACCGACGGCGGCCGGCGCAGTGAAGCTGGGGGTGGCTGTGTTGGCACCATTGATCGTTACGGGCGAGCCGGACACCTGCGTCCAGCCGTAGGCTAGCGGCACGTTGCCATCCGCATCGTTGCTGGCGCTGCCGTTCAGCTGCACCAACGTGCTCACGTTCGCTGTCACATCGGCACCCGCATTGGCCGTAGGAGCAGCATTCGCCGTGCCGGTGGTGGATGTGACCGTGAAATTGAAAGACACATTGGCCGCCATCGGCTGGATGAGGTCGTCCTTGTCATTCACTTGCGCGGCGAAGAGTGTGGTGGTGCAGGTTTCACCGGGTGAGAAATCTACGCTGGGGTTGATGGTGAACACAATGGGGCCGGCGGATTCTGTCGTTTGGGTGGGGCTGCGGCTGCCGCTGATGCCGCACACAATCTCGAACCAATTGCCCGCCACGGACACCGGCTCACTGAACGTAATGACGATGTTGCTCTTGAGTGAGACCTGGGTTGCGCCACTGGCCGGTGAATGCGCCGTTACTGCCGGCGCATTGTCGGTGCCGGCAGTGGTGATGCTATACACGTAGTCTGCCTGCGGCGCATCGGGCGGATCGTTGGCATCCACATCACTGACTTGCGCAGCCTTCACCGTAATCTGGCACACTGCGTTGACGGGGAAAGCATCATGGGTGACTGAGAAAACGCTGCCGGGGCCGCCCGTTACGCCAGTGACATTCAGCGGCACGCTGTTGCATGAAATTGCAAACGCATTTACGCCGGCCGTTACCGGCTTGTTAAATGCAAATGTAAGCAGTTGATTTGCTGGCACATTGGTTGCGCCATTGGCCGGCGATGCGGAGCTAACCGCGGGGTAGAAATCGCCCACCCGCAGGCTGCTGAGGTCCTGGCCGGGATTAGGCTCGCCCGGGGTTGTGAGGGCAGTGGGTGCGCCGTTGTAGCGCGACCAGTTGGTTGGAACATCATTGCCCAACGCGGTGAGGCCGGTGTAAAACGCATTGTCGGCCAGCGAGGGTAAATTGATGTACGTCAAACCGGTTGGTGTTTGCGCCCCATCGCCGCCCTCCCAGGCCAGGAAGTCCAGATACACATTGTCCGTGCCCGCGCTGGTTCCATCCGGCCCGGGCAAATAAAGATAGACCGCTTCCTCAGTGGTCGCCAGGGTCGGGTTGTTGCTGCCACCCAGTCCATCGGTGCCGGTGATGATGCCGGTGCCGGGGGACAGCAACAGCTTCCAGTCACTTGCGGCCGCATTCACGGTTGTGTCCACCGGGTTGGTGGTGGTCGCGACCCGCCACACCCCAATCACGGTGCCGCCTGGCACTTCGGACAGAAATGCATCGTTGCTGAAGGTGAAGACGCTTTCGCCTGTAGTCAACGTGCCGGTCATCAACTCGTTGTCGGTGATACGCAAGCCGCGCAGGTCGAGATTGGGCGCGAGGACCAGCAACTCTACAAAGTCACTTCCATCGGTGGCATATTCGTTGAAGATGATATCGCCGAGCACAGGAGTGGTGCCGACCGTGGGTTCGGCTGTGCTACGCGCTTGTGCAGGTCTGGCCGACATACCCAGCATCCACGAGAACGATAGTGCCATCAACACAACGGCGCAGAGTGCGCGCAAATAGTGGCGGCGTCTGCGTTGTGGTTGCCAGAACAGAGCCGATGATTGAGGTGGATGGTGTGATGGGGAATCAAAATTTTTGATATTCATATGTTCTTGTCCTGGAGCGCGACAGATATGTGTTTCCTGGTGTGCTTTGATGTGGGGTGGTGCACAAGCGCGATTCTCGTAACTTGAGTCCGTCGTCGCATCGTGCGTAAGAAGGGGCGGCGCTATCGCCTCGCAGAAGTTAAACAAGCAAATCGCTATGTGCGCGGTATTTGACTACGTGCTTGATCGCGAATCCAAAACTGTTGTTACTGAGCAGTCAACAACCGTTGAGTTATTGGCGTTGTAAAGAGGTGTGGCTGGTTGCACACGCAATTCAAGACAGCAATTTAAGACAACAATGAATTCATCGCCGTCATCACGGTGTTGAGCAAAATATCAGTCTTACACAGGCTTCTCTTTTTCTGCCAGGGACTTAAATTGCGGGCCGATAGCCTGGAACGAAAAGACGGTTAATCTTTTTCATTCGGTTACTTCACGAAAGCAGATCGTTGGATGGATACAAATGACAAGCAACCCGAAAACAACTCAGCCGGCAAAGACGCTGGCTCATTCATGGCAATTGGGATTGCCGTAGGCGTGGCTATTGGTGTCGCCCTGGGCCTGGCACTGGATAACCTTGCGCTGGGCATAGGCATCGGCATTGCCATCGGCACGGGTGTGGGTGCGGTGCTAGGGGCTGCGAATGCCCGCCGCAACGGCAATGGGAGTAAGTGAGCGCCTCGGCTCCAGATGCGTCATCTACGGCTACTGCATCATCGGCACTTTCAAATAGTCCGGCGGCACAAACAAGCTGCCCTCAGTGGTGCCTTGTGGCACCGTGCGCCGTAGTTCACGGCTCAACTCATGGGGCGTAAGTGTGCCATGCAAGGCCGCGTCAAATAGGCGCATCACCTGGGTCACCTGCTCGGCCGTCTCGTGCACAAACTCCAGCCGATAGTGGCGAATGCCGGCCTGTTGCCACGCATCCAGATGCGCGCCGGCCTCCTGTGCCTCGGCCCCGAACACGGTGTTGCGGCACCCTACATCGGCCATCACCGGATGCTCGCGGCCGTTCACATCACGCAGGGCTACGCGGTGCGTCTCGCAGGGGTGGCCGCAGTCTTTGTAGCTGGTGCCGTTGGATAGGAAGCGGCAAAATACGCAGTGCT
>JBBQST010000180.1:0-8969 GCA_038213625.1 Thermoflexales bacterium | reverse complement strand
GGGGAGTCGCTGATGAACTCAGCGACTCCCCTTTAGGGGTCGGGGGTTCTGTGACAAAGCTCGTGGCAGTTTTTTGCTGGTGAAAAAGCCAGTGAGTGGAACAGCGATGACCCTGCCCCATTATTTTTCATTATTTTCGATGAAATCCCAACCCATCACCCGCCGGCAATTCCTCAAACTCAATGTGTTCGGCGTGACTGCCGTGGCCGCGGCTTCGCTCGTCAGCATCGCAGCACCTGCACCAGAGCAGGCTTTGGCCGATGCGACGGCTGCCAACCGCGTGCTGCCGCAACCCACTTTTAGTGCCATCCCTTCGACCCTGATGCTGGGCAAGCCGGCCGCCGATCTCTCGATGGGTTGGGACGGCACGGTGTGGGCCATCGACACCAGCGGCGCGCCGCACCTGTTCGACCCGCAGCAGCAGCAGTGGACGGTGCATGGCGATGGGTTGGATGCCGCAGCCTGGATCGGCACGACGTATTACTGGTTCAAAGGCGACGAGTGTGTGACCGCGCCATTTGGCGGCAGCATCAGCGCCATTCAAAAAATCGGCACGGCGTGGCCGAATCTGCCCGACTCGTTCAAGCTCGGCCTCACTGGCGCGGCCAATGTGGCTGGCAATTTGATCTTCTTTCGCGGCGGCTGGTATCTACCTGCGAATGCGCCAGCCAACTGCGCCAAACTCATCGATCTGGTGAACTGGCCGCAGACTGACGAGTGGGCGGCCGGTGTCATCGACGCCGTGCATTCCGACGGCAGCGAGACGGTGATGCTCTTGCGCGGCAGCGAATTTATTCTGACCAATTTGCAAACGCAAACAGTCACGGCGGCACCTGCGCCACTCAGCAGCTATGCGCCGTGGCAAAACCGTATGCCGATGGGGTGGGCTGGGACGGGGATTGATGCGGCGTTTACCCAGGCCGGCAATGTCGTGATTTACACCGGCCCAATGGTGGCGGGGTTTGGGGCTGCGAACACAGTCCCAGTCACGCCCGAATACATCGGCGCTGTAAACATGAATTGGCCGGCGACCTGGCACCCGGTGTTGAACCACGCGCCCAGCGGCCGGGTGGGCAATTTGTGGGCCGCGACGCACAACGGCGGTGCGGTGCAACACGATGGCGATACCTGGATTGTGCGTGATATTGCTGGCAACGGTGTGATCTCGGTCGCGTCGGGCGGCGATGGCAGCACCTATCTGTGCGGCAGCAGTGCCGGTCGCTTGTGGCAATGGCTCAACAGTCAGTGGCAAATTCTCGCGACCCATTCGGCGGGTCTGAGCCAGGTGGCGGCTGGCGGTGCCAGGCATGTGTGGGTGCGCGATGTGAACAACGGCGTGCACCGCTTCGACCCGGTTAAAGGGCTGGTGGCGGTGAGCTTGGGGGCCGGCATACCGGCTCCAACTCATATCGCTGCGAATGCCGATGGCACCCTGTGGCATTGCAACAGCGCCAATGCCAACGCGTTTCGGTTGATCTCCGAGGCGACTGCGGCATCGGCCGGCGTGCCCATCAAACCCGGCATCACCACTGCCGTGAAAAAAGTGGCCAGCACCGGCTTTGGTGCCGCGCACTGTCTGACGCAACAGGCCGATGGCAGCACCCAGATTTACAAGTACGACTCGCCGTATGTGTTTAAGACAGCCGCGCCATATACCCTGCTTGGGACGTCGCCCATGGCACAGGGTCTGGGCCGGCTGTATTTTGTGCAACTGACCCAACTGAACGGCAACCGCGATATGGCCGTGCGCATCGTCTCGCTCGACGCGCACACTGGCGTTGAAACCGCCAGCATGACGCCGGCCAGCACCGCACTGGAATACACTGGCATCGTGTTCGATCCGGTCCACGAATTGATCTATTTCGGCACGGCCGTTCTCGGCGACCCCTACAACAACGCGGCCCCCGGCCAGCTCATTGCACTGGATGCGCGCACGTTGGCGGTGCAGTGGACGTTCCAAACGGCAACCGGCCTCGACGCGACGCCGGCTCTGAACGGCACCCAACTGTGCGTTGGCGACCGCACCAACGCGCTCTACATGTTTGATACCAGTGCGGTTCTGGCAGCGTCAAAGCAAGGTCAGCCCATCACGCCAAAGTGGAAGGTCGCGACAGGGTTTTCGGGCGGACAAACCGGTCGCGTTTCCACGCCGCTCATCAGCAACGGTCGGATCTACGGCATGGTCTGGGACGTGACCGCACAATATCAAGGGAGCGTGACCAACGTCGGTGGCATCTTCACCTGCGATACGGCTAGTGGCGGCAACATGGCCGCGCATGTGCTCGGCACCGATGGCAATGTCGATGTCACCAAAATCATCTTCCCGCCGGTTCTCGGCACGATGATGGCGACGGGTGGCGATGGACAAGCCACGGCGACGCCGGCCGTGTGGCTGAACACCTATCACACCATCTGGGCCATCGCCCTGGACAGCAACGGCTTGCCCGATGTGTCGCGCAATCGCACGCTCACATTGCCCGGCGGTGCGGCTGCCCTCACATCTCTGACCTACGACGACGGCACGCGCCTCGGCGTAGGCGCATCGAGCAATGGCCCTGCGCCGACAGCCAGCCGAATATGGTTTGCCGATACGGCCGGCAACCTGTGGTCGTTGAATGCCAGCTTGCAAGCCGTGGACAACACGCCCTACAACACAGCCCCGCAAACCCTGATCTTCACTGCGCCGATACTCTACAAAGACCCCAGCGGCGGCGTCACCGTGTTGTATGGCCTGTATGCGGTGAGTGGCAATCCCAACCCGCCGCCGCCGAGCTTGTATGGCTATGACCCAGCCAGTGGCCGACACGCGGCCGTGCCCACTGGCGTCACCTACATCTGGAACCTGTCGCAAGGGGTTTCAAACGGCGTGGTGTTTGCGGCCGGCGGTGGCGCTCCCATAAATGGCGATCAGGTGTCACAAGTCTTTGGGATACGGGTGGATGCGCTGCCGCAGGCACTGCGCGACTTCATCATCGAGAGCCAGATGATGCAGGATCCTGACCCTTCGGCTTCGCTTAGGGCAAGCTCGCTTGATGCAGACAATCCCATTCCACCTTCACGCGCGCGTTATCAAACCCACCTGACTGTGGTCGATGACCAGAAGAAGCCGATTGCGCATGAGGCGGTAAAGGTATGGGCTGAACAGCCGATGACGATTCAGGTGGACGGCGTCGCCTACGAGGTCGGCCCCGGCGATGCCCAATTTGCTACCGTCAAAACCGGCGTCGATGGCGCACTGGTCATTACCAGTGGTTACGCCAAACCCGATGGCAGTGATGTGCCTGATCTGTATGTGCCGGCGCTGCGGGTGTGGGCGGGCTTCATGGACCCGTATGAGCGCATCGTCGTGAACCCCGACCACGAGTTTCACGGCCGCGTGTCCACGGCGCATGCCGTCGACAGCGATGCCGACCCCGACAAGGTGAACCTGACCACGGCCACGTCGTATGCCGCGGTCAAGGGGGCCGCACCGACGCCCTTGTTTACCAGCGCCGAGACCAGCGCCGGCCAGCCCCAAAACTGCGCCACGGCCATTGAGCAGATGAAAAGCGGCGTCGGCTTTGGCAGTGGCGGTGCGGCCAACTCGGCCGCGACCTTGTTTAGCCGGCTGATGCTGCACGCAGGTGGCCGCCAATCGGCACAGCGGGTGATTCGCTCCAAGGCATTTGTGGGGCTGGCCACCACTGCGCCGCCGCCCAAATACACCGCGTATAACGACCTGGCGGGGATGGGTTACTTCCCGGCCAACGTGCCGGCCCAACGGCTCACCACAGTGCAACAGCCCACCGGCCTCATTTTCATCCAGAGTCAGGGGCAGCCGAGCACGGCAGCGGTGCTCCATGTCGTGCACCACACCGATGCCCAGGCCGCGCTGGATGCGTTGCCGCCGCCGAGTGTGAATCCGCCGTGGGAGACGGCGCTGCGTGGGCAAAGCGTTCATGGCGGGTTGGCCGTGCGCGGCACCCACAACATCTTCACCGATTTTTGGAACTGGCTGAAGGGCGTGGCGGCGGCGATTACTCACATCATTGTGACGGTGGCCGACGAGATCATGGTGGGCATTCGGCTCATCGTGGATGGGGTCGAGCAGATATTCAAGGCCATCGTCAAAGTCGTGGACGATATTGCCTCGGCCATTGGCAGCTTCTTCAAAATGCTGGTGAAGTTGATCGAAGACGTGATTGCGGCGCTGAGCGTGGTGTTCCACTTTGGCGAGATCATGTGGACGCATCGCTGGCTGGTGCAGCAGTTCAACACGCAGATTAGTGCGATGGCCGCCACCATCAAAGTCAGCGTCATTCCAGCCGTGAATGGCTTTTTTAAACAGGGCGAGGACACCATCAAGAGCCTGTTTAATCAGCTTCGGGCCGATCTGGGGCAGAGCGATCAGATCAGCAATTTGAAGGGCGCGGGTGCGACGCCGCACACGTTGTTCAACACCGGCGCGAACAACAGCGACCCCTCGCATGCGACGCAATGCGGCTGGGGCATGCAAAAGATGAAGAGCGGCCTGCCATCGGCCAGCACAGGCACGCTGCAGGTGGCCGCTGCAACGGCTGATCCACTGGCCGATTTCTTCACGGCGTTTGTAGCCCGCCTCAACGACGACAACGATCTGGGCCAGAGCTTGAATCAGCTCAAAGCCGATTTTGGCAAGCTGTTCACGGCCGGCTCCATCAGCCAATTTTTTACGACGCTGTTGACGACGCTGCTGGATATTTTGGAGGTGTTGTTGGTCGGCGCGCTGGCCATTGCCAATACATTTGTAGACGGCATTCTGGCCCTGATTGATGATGCGATTGCGGCCGTGCTGGCGATGTTGAACGCCGAGATTGAAATTCCGGTGATCACATGGTTGTATCAAACGCTGTTTGGCGAGCCGCTGACCTTGTTGAATCTGGCCACGCTCGTGGCGGCCATTCCCGTCACCATCATCATTCGGGTGGCCGAGGGGCAGTATCCATCTCAACTATTGCCCTCAACCACAGCGGCAGGAACGAGGGTGAGCACGATCACGAGCGCAAACGGCATCGCGGCAGCTTCGCCCATCGTTCAAAAAGTGCTGGCCTGTTTCAATGCGATGTTTACGTTTGTGATCGGCGTATGCAGCGCGCTCAGTGATATTGGTGGCGAGGGCGGCGTCGCGTTGACGTCAATCGCCGGCAAACTCTCGCTCGGCCTGGGCCTGGTGCTGACGGCCATGAGCACGCCCAGCATCGGTTCGGACAACCCCAGCGGCGCAGATTGGGCGATGTTTGGTATCGGTGTGGCGTGGGCGCTGGCCGGTGTGTTGTCGCTGGAGAAATTCAAGCTGGCAGACGCTAACCCGGCGGTGGGCACCTGGTGCAGCGCCCTCATGAGCACGATGTTTTTGGTGGCCGGCATCATCAATTTTGTGGGCGCGGACGATCACGGCCCGGTTGCCAATGCCGGATTCTCGGCCGTGGTGATTGGCAGCGTGCCAGCCATCCTTGGGCCGATCAAACTGCTGCCGGAGCCGGCTCCACTGGGGGTTGCCGTGCTGGATGTGGCGGGTGGACTCGGTGCGGCCATCTCCATCCTGTTCAATGCTTTTCTGCCGCAGGCGGTTGCGCCAGGGCCGCACCGGTTGTATGTACCTCACTTCCCAGCCCAGAACGCATTTGAGCCGTATTCGACTCGATTCAAACTTAGCGAAAGCATAGCCAGACATGATTGAACATCAATGGGACCTGTTGCGCGTCACTTTGAATTACAAAAGTATTCACGGGCTGTTTCGCATTCCGGACGTGTCGCCGTTTTCGGAGGACTACCTGGTGTATAGCGCCACGTCCGGCATCGAGTTCATCGTGAATGAGATGCGCGCCAATTCATCGCTGAAATGAGTTGAGGCGACGACAGTGCTGCCGGCCGACCAGATCACCCCCGACCTGGAGGCGCAGACGTGCGAGGCCGTGCGGCGGTATTGCCGGGCGCGCATTCACGCCGTGGGTCAGGACCAGCGCATTCTGCGCATGGATTGTTTACGGATAATGTGCGCTGAAGGGTTATCCTGTAATTTCAAGTGGCACTATCATGTTTGGAAGGGACTGACAGCGATGCAAACTGCCCGACGCCACACGCTTAATCATTATTCCTGACATTGCTCCTGACTTGATCGTCACGCTAACTCAATTGGGAGGAGAATTTCATTGAAAGAATTTGGACGCCTGGTTACCGACGGCCAACACCATTCCCGTGTTGGGCCGATGCGGCGCATAGCCGGACTTCTGGCCGCCATCGTCATGCTGGCCTCACTTTTCAACTCTAATTTTGCCGCGGCTAAATCCACACCGAATGGGGTTGCGCAAACGCCGCAAGTTGCGCCGGTTGAGGCGCTGCGAATGACGAATGTGAACGCCGACATCATCACCGACACGACATGGACGCTGGCCGGCAGTCCCTATATCGTCGGCAGCACCATCAATGTGATTACGAGCGCGGTACTGACGGTTGAGCCGGGTGTGGTGGTGCAGTTTGCCCAGGCAACCCAGTTGACGATTCAGGGCCGCTTGAGCGCCGTGGGCACGGCCGCGCAACCCATCACCTTTACCGGCACCACAGCCCAGGCCGGCTGGTGGTACGGCCTTGCATTTGCTGGCACACCGAGTGCGCCGTTGGTGGGTTCGGTTCTGGATTACACCGCTGTGCAATATGGTGGCCGGGGCGGCTACGGCAATGTCGAGCTGTACTTCGCCACGGTCAACATCGCCCACAGCACGATTGCCAACAGCGGCACAGACGGCGTGCATGCCAGCGCCGCCGCAGTGGCGCATATTTCCGACAGCACTCTGATCAACAACGCGCGTTATCCCATTCACTTTGCCGATGGGTCGGTAAACCCACAGCTGTCCAATCTCGCGATCAGCGGCAATGGCACGAATGCGATTGTATTTGGCACAGGCACGCTGACCGGCCAGCACGTCTGGCGAAATTTGGGCGTCCCCTATATTTTTAGCAACATGACCGTGGCCGCGAGTACGACCTTGACTGTCGAGGCCGGCGTGACCGCTCAATTCATCGAAGCGGCTCAGCTCATTGTGAACGGTCGGTTGAATGCCGTGGGCACGGCCGCGCAACCGATCACCTTTACCGGCACCACGGCGCAGGCTGGCTGGTGGTACGGCCTGAGTTTTGCCGGCATCCCGATTGCACCGCTGACCGGCTCTGTGCTGGACTACACGACGGTGCAATTTGGTGGCCGGGGCGGCTATGGCAATGTTGAGCTGTACTTCGCTACGGTCAACATCGCGCACAGCACGATTGCCAACAGCGGCACAGACGGCGTACATGCCAGTGCCTCCGCAGTGGCGCATATTGCCGACAGCGCCCTGATCAACAATGCGCGTTACCCCATCAACTATGCCGGTGATTTTGTGGACCCGATTTTGTCTGATTTAACCATCAGCGGCAACGGCACGAACGCGATTGTGTTTGGTGGCCGCACGCTGACCGGCCAGCACCTCTGGCGAAATTTGGGCGTGCCCTACCTGTTTAGCAATGTGACTGTGGCCCCCGAGGCGACGTTGACGGTGGAGCCCGGCGTCACCGTTCAGTTTCTCGAAGCGGCCCAACTGATCGTGAATGGCCGCTTGAGCGCGGTGGGCACGACGGCCCAACCCATCACTTTTACGGCCACCACGCCGCAGCCTGGCTGGTGGTATGGCATTTCGGCCAGCAGTTCCAGCCTGTATCACGCCACGGTGCATCTGGAACATGCCACCATCGAGTATGGCGGCCGGGGCGGGTATGCCAATCTGGATGTGAATCGCAGCCAGGCGTTTGTCAGCCACGGCCTGATTCGCTTTAGCGGCAACGACGGCATCAAGGTCAGCACCAATTCGAATGCCAGCATCGAGGCCAGCCAGATCGTCAGCAACGCGGTGTATGGCGTGCACAACACCAGTGCCGATGCGGCCGATATCGTGATGGCCGCCAACAATTGGTGGGGCGTGGCCAGTGGCCCGACGGCCGATGGCACCTGTAATCCGGGTGGAACCGGCGACCGGGTGAGTGGCGGCGTTGCGTTTCAGCCGGTGCTGACCGACACGCAGCAGGAGCCGCTGGTTCTGGCAGCCAATGCCGCGCGCATCCTGACGATGACGCCGAACCGCTGGTTTGCGCCGGCCGATAACCTCACCCGCATTCGGTTGACACTGACACTGCGCGATGGGAATGGCGTGCCGCTGCCGGGCCGCAAAATCCAGGTGAAGAGCAGCGTGGGCAGTGTGCAAACCGGCGGCATCACCGACGCGAGCGGCCAGACCTTTGCGTTCATCACCTCGGCCCAGGTTGGCGATGCTGAGCTGCGCGCGACATTGGATGCCACAAGTTGTGAGACCACGCGAGTCGGCCTCGCCACAGTGACCTTCACGGCTCCGGCTGCGGCCGATGACTATCTGCCCGAGGAGTCCGCGCCGTATCTCAACAACGGCATCCAGATCAACCCCGAGCCCATCATTCGCGGGGTGCCGACGCGGTTGAGCGCGCTGATGACCAACCCCAATAACTTCCCGATCATCGTGGATGGCACATTCGGCTTTGCCCAATCCGGCATCGGCCTGGCCTTTGGCGCGGCTGGTGAAGTGATTGGGCAGGTGATTCCGGCCAACAGCACGGCCACGGTCGGGGTGCTGTGGACGCCGGTGGTGGACGGCCACTATTGCGTGCGCTTCACTTATACGGCCCGGCAGGCCAGCCTGAAGAGTGGGCGGGTTCAAGCGGTGGGCGGCGTGCTGGCGGGAGGTGGTTCGGGCCGCAACCTCAATATTTATCCGGGGCCATTGGGTAGCCCCAACGAGAAGGACAGTTTGAACAAGGCCGACAACGCCTTTAAGGCCGTCAGCAAAATTCCAGGCGGGCCGGGTGGGCCCTCCGGCAAGATTGTCAAAGGCATGTTGAGCGGCTGGTGGAGTTGGGCCAAGGATACCGCCTCGAAGATTTCCAAGAAT
>JBBQST010000179.1:0-8973 GCA_038213625.1 Thermoflexales bacterium | reverse complement strand
TGTTGTTCTTGTTCTCGCTGTCCAATGTTCTCCAAAATTTTGCCATCGACCGGACGCGCAATGCCATTCGCTCCTTGATGAAGCTGCGGCCCACCGAGGCGATGGTGCGCCGCGAGGGCCGCACCGAGGTGTTGCCAATCGACCAACTTGTGATTGGCGATCATGTCATGGTGCGGCCGGGCGAGCGGGTGCCGTTGGACGGCATCGTGATTGAGGGCGAGAGCGCGCTGGATCAATCGTCGCTGACCGGCGAATCCATGCCGGTGACCAAACACGTGGGCGATACCGTTTTTGCCGGCACGATCAATCAGAGCGGCGCGCTGGAGATCACAGTCAGCAAGCTGGCGGCCGATTCGACCATTGCCAAGCTCATCAAACTGGTGGAAGACGCGCAAAGTCAGAAGGCACCGACCCAGCGCTTCCTGGACAGGGCCGAGCAGTACTACGCGACCGGCGTCATTGTGCTGACTGCCCTGCTGATCGTTGTGCCCACATTGGTGTTTGGCGAGGCGTTTCAGACGGCACTTTATCGAGCCATGACCGCGATGGTGGTTGCATCGCCGTGCGCGCTCATCATCAGCACCCCCGCCACAATTCTCTCGGCCATCGGGAATGGCGCACGCCGCGGGGTCTTGTTCAAGGGCGGCGCGTATTTGGAGAAGGCCGCCGACATCAAGGTCATTGCATTTGATAAAACAGGTACGCTCACCGTCGGCAAACCCACCGTCACCGATGTCACGCTGATCCCGATGTTCGAGGACGAAACCCATCTGCGCCAGCATCAAGATGCCAGTCAGGATATAGCAGCCCAACGCTCAGAAGACGTGCTATTGACGCTCGCGGCGGCCGTTGAATCCAAGTCCGAACATCCACTGGCCCAGGCCATTGTGCGCACGGCGCAACACAAGAATCTGAAGATCCCCGACGTGATCGCGTTTCAAACCACGACTGGCAAAGGGGTTCAAGCCACGGTGCAATTCATGGGCGAGATCATCATCGGCGTCGGCAGCCCGCGCTATTTCGACACATTCGAGTTGTTGGGCCGCGAGGCTGCGCTGCGCGAGGTTGAACGTCTACAGGATGAGGGCAAAACCTCAGTCCTCGTCGTGCACATCAAAAGCCCCGAACAGGCCATTGTGTTGGGAGTGATTGCGATTGCCGATGTGCTGCGCGATGACGCCAGCCAAGTGGTGCGTGATTTGAAAGCACTGGGCGTCAAGCGCGTCATCATGCTGACCGGCGACAACACCCGCGTCGCCAGAACCATCGCTCAAAAGGTGGGTGTGGACGAGTTCTATGCCGATTTGCTGCCCGAGGACAAAGTGCGCATCATCAAAGAGAATGCCAAGTATGGGCCGGTGGCCATGGTCGGCGATGGGGTGAATGATGCGCCGGCGCTGGCCGTGGCCGAGGTGGGCATTGCCATGGGTGCGGCCGGCACCGATGTGGCACTTGAAACGGCCGATATCGTGCTCATGTCCAGCGAACTGCAAAAGATTCCCTATGCCATTTCGCTCAGCCGGCATGCGCGCAAGGTCGTGATCCAGAATCTGGTCTTTGCCAGCGCCGTCATCGTCATCCTGTTGATTTCGGCTCTGGGCTTTTCACTGGCCCTCCCCTTCGGCGTAATCGGTCATGAGGGCAGCACCGTGCTGGTGTGCTTGAACGGCCTGCGCCTGCTGGCCTATCGCGGCAATATGAATTCCCAGTAGTTAAAAATGGGTAGCAGAATCGGAACGGATTTTGGACAGAATGACAGAATTTACAGAATCAGACGCACTGAAAATCAGTGGATTTTGTTCATTTTGTCATTCTGTCCAAATCCGTTCCGACGACTGGGCCGCTGTGCTTGACTAAGTTAGTGCTCAAAAGTAATAGCCACATTTCAAAACGTCAATTCCTTAAGTGGGTGCACCGTCCAAGGGAAGTCGTTGAGTAACCCCGTCATTCCCGCGAGCCCCCGCCTCCGCGAGGGTGACAGGGAATCCAGACCTCCCAATTACGGTAACGTCGGGGTTACGCCTGGATTCTGCCCCGCAGCGGGGACGCCTGCGCGGGAATGACGGCTTAAGCGATTTGCTTTGACCTACTTCGAGTTGGCATCGTTTTGAAAAGTGGCATTTACTTCTGGTCACTAACTTAGGATTTTTAACTACACAGAATGACAGAATAAACTAAATGGGACTTGGACTTTCCAGCCCTTTTGATGTTCATTCTGTCCAAAATCTTTCGTCATCTGGGACGCTGGTTTGACCAAGGCTGTGACTACTGATTCTCAGCCTATTCCAATCCAGATACCTGCGCGTCTTCACAACTTCTGCACACACTGGGCCTATCCTGGAGACATTCCGGGCGCATTCTCGCGGAATTAAGGAACTAAATCATGTTTTTGAAGGCTAATTTATTCAAACTCATGGCCGCCTCGGCTGCCATCATCGTGCTTGCAGCGTGCGGGTCCAGTGCGACGCCTCAGGCTGCGCAGCCCACTGCGGCAACTGAAGCCACCTCAGAGGCGACCACGTCGGCGGAGCCTGCTGCAACAGAGGCAACGGCAGCCGAGGCCACCCCCGCTGCCACAGACGTGCCGGCCACCGAGGCTATCACATCGACTGAAGCCGTCACTGCCACCGAAACAGTCGCTACAGACGCGGTCGCAAGCACGACCAAGTTCAACCTCAACACGGCCACCGCCGAGGAAATCCTCTCAGCACCCAACACCGGCAATCGCATGGTGCGCGAGTTCGAGGAATACCGGCCCTACACCACGATCACTCAGTTCCGCCGCGAGATTGGCAAGTATGTGGACGAGGCGCAGGTGGCTGAATATGAGAAGTATTTCTACGTGCCGGTCTCGCCCAATAACTCCGACACGGCCACGCTTCAACAGTTGCCCGGTGTGGATGCCGCAATTGCCGATCAACTGATTGCGGCCCGCCCCTTTGCATCCAGGGACGCCTTCATCGCCAAACTGGGTGAGCTCACGTCCGTTGAGCAGGCCACCACAGCCGCCGTGTATGTAGAGGCGGAATAATCATGAGCGCCGAGCGGCTGGTGGTTCGCTTCCGTCAATTTTTGCTGGGGTTGACGATTGCACTATGTCTTGGAATTGTGGCCGAGCTGCTGCTGACAGGGCATGATGAGGAGCCGTTGCAGTGGGTGCCGATTGTGGCGTGCACGGTGGCGGCCTTGGTTGCAGCAGCGGTGCTGATCCGCCCCAACCGCACCCCCATCGGACTACTGCGAGCCGTGATGGTGATCACGGCCCTGGCCGGTATTCTAGGCACGTACGAGCACCTGACCGGCAATCTGGCCTTTGCGCGGGAAGTGAACGCGGCCAAAGCCAACGCCGCGCCCATCATGACTGCATTGACCGGCGCCAACCCCGCGCTCGCGCCCGGCGCGTTGGGCGTGACGGCCCTGGTGGCACTGGCCTCGACCTACTTTCACCCGGCGTTGAAAGACCAGTTGAAAGAACAGACGAGTGCATAGCTGCAACACAATTAATACGTGTCTGGTCGGACAGCTGCGAAAAACAACAGCAGCACCTCATTAAATGAGGTGCCGCTGTTGTTTGCCTTGCGACCTAAGTGTTTAGACTAGATCGCGGTGTTGCGCTGCAAGCTCAGGAGACGATTTCCTGAGTCGGCACAACATTGGGCTGGCTGCTCAGGTAGGAGCGCCGGTTCATCTCGTGCAGAGACAGAGCCAGACGATCCTCGGCATTGCTGACAATTTCGCGAACATTGGCACTGGCCATGCGCTCGCTAACATCCTTCACGCGCAGGGTCAGCATATCGCCATCAATCTCCATCACCGTGGCTCGGTCTGTGACAATGACATCATTGTTCAAATAGCGCCACATGACGAGGGATCCAACACCGATGCCGCGCTGTTCTGGCGTGCGCTCATCCAGCGACTGCTCGGCCAGCCAATCTTTGTAGGTGTGGTAAATCCGTTCGTGGTTGCGACTGTTCAAAACAATGGAGCGAGGTCGTGTATTAGCCATTCGTCACATACCTTACCATAAATTAGTAAGAGCCGGCTGAGGATCGAAGTTTAATTAAATTGGGTCTGCTATTTGGGCCAGTCATCAGAGCTCACCTTCCTGCTCGCCTCACTTCCAACCCAACGCAATCGATTCCCAGCCCAACACATCCCCTTCGATATGGTCCTGAATGCCGAGTTGTTCCAACATATACATCACCTGAGCACGGTGATGCATGCTGTGGGTGATCAGGTGTGCGATGGTGCCTCCAAAGGTCTTTTGCCTGGGTGGGTTGTCCAAGGTATCCACAAACACATCGTCCCAGCGGTTCTCCCGCGAGATTCGACGCGCAATGGCGGCAAACTCTCGCCCCACCGTGCTGAGCCGGCCCAACAAACCGTCGACCGTGGTCGATTCCACGCCTAACGCACTGGAATCTCGCACCGGCCGCTCGTATAAGAGATCACGCCACGTTTCCATGTTGTCGATGATGTGCTCGAAACACTCGCGTAACGTTCGATGATCCATGTCAAAACGTTGGTCCCACTGTGCATCGGTCAACGGCCTGGCCTGTAACAGCAGCTGGCGGGTGGACCATACGTCGTGCGCAAGTAGCCGGTCTAATAAATCCATACCGGCCATATTACCGAAGTAATGCGGTTCACCTGCGCCCTAAATCAGCGCTTATAGACAACCATTAGTAGTCCGTTAAGGGAAAGTCTTTACGTAAAAACGTCATTCCCGCGGAGGCGGGAATCCAGACGTAACCCCAACACAAAAGTGACTTGAAGGCCTGGATTCCCGCCTCCGCGGGAATGACGGCCCTGTGAAATTGTTTACACCCAGATTCAGGTTCGCCCTTAGAACGCTCCAAAGTCTTTCCTTTGACAGACTGCTAAGTAAGTCGCCAAAAGTTCTGACGCTCCCGTCGTCCTGGTGGCTTCGACTCCGCGCAGCCACCGAGGCTCGCTAGAGCCCGTTCCCTGAGCGGAGCCGAAGCTTGCACTGAGCGGAGCCGAAGCGGGAACGACGCTGGAGGGGAGAACAAGAACTTTTGGCGACTTACTTAGGGCATGGGCGTCGACTGGCTGGGATCGGCGGTCGGTTCGGGCGTGGGCGGTTCTGGGACAGCAGTGGCCGGCACAGCAGTGGCCGGCACAGCAGTGGCCGGCACCTCGGTCGGCAGCGCTTCCACCACAGGCACTGCCGTAGGCTGCACAACTATAGGCACAATCACCACCGGCACAGGGCTGGGCATCTGGCCCATCAACTCGCGGGATGCATCGGCTGCGGGCGGCGGCGCATTGGGATCGGGCTGAGTGATTGAAGCGGCGCCGAGCACGGCGGGCGGCTCGAAGGTGGCGACGATGGCCGTGGGTGCCTGGCTTTGCACAATCCCAGGGATCTGGATGCCGCTGGGCATCTCCACAATGCTGGGCACGCCGGTCACACTCACCACGCCTAACAACCCCATCGCCCCGGCAAGGGTGCAGGCCAGCACGGCGATGATGGTGCCGATGCCGACCACCAGAATAACGAGCAGGTTGTTCGAGGAGGACGTCTTGGCCGGCCTGGCAGTGCCACTGATGGGTTTGCCCGACAACACCATTGGATTCCAATCATCGACCGTGGGACCCAATAACGCGCGCTCCAGATCGACCCGCACCGAGATGAGTTGGTTGACCAGAGCGTGGACTTGATGACGCGCCGACTCGTCTGTCGTGAGCACCAGTTTCTGCTCGCCCTCGTGAATGAACTGGTTGAGCTGGACGATCTCGGCATACACCATCTCGCGCCATTCACCACTGCGCGTTGAGGCGTGCAGCAATTGTTGCGCGTGGGCAATGGCTTCGATCGGGCGCGTGCTCGTTTGCATGTTCACGTTTAGGGTTGGGTGTGTAGTGTAGCCGTTGAGCGGACAGATGCGCGAGAGATGAGTTTACTGCGCAAGCGGTGTGCACGGCAACCTGACTGTGCCCCAACCTACCACTCCATCGGCGGACTGCCCATTAGAAACCGATAAGTCCATCTTAATGGGGTGGTCATGAACTCCACAAACGGACAGCCGGTCTCCTCTCTTAGATGTAGATCAATCCATATTTCGTCGCAGCAAAGTTACATCTTTAGCAAGCTAATTTTGATGAAGTGTTGCCCAAATTTCCCGACCAACAGGATGAGGGCATAAAGTTACAAAATGACAATACAGCACAATCGCACTAACACCGAAATCCATCTTATTAAAAAGAACATTCAATCCGACTCCCCTGCATACCTGTGGATTTTTATAGTGGTCGTACTAGGTTTACTTCTGTCTGCCTGTACCCCACAAGAAGCCGGCCGCAAATCTCGCGGCGGCCGTTGGACCCAAATCGAGGGCCATATCGAGGTGCATCCATTTGCGATGCTAACGGCCTAGCGCGGTGAATGCGCGCACGAGGCCGAAAGGGGGACAAGAGGCTCGTCCCGTGTGCGGTTCACGACAGATTTGAGGCAGTCACAATATCACCCAGTGGACAGCCAAATAAAAATTGCACCTCAAAGCTTGAGGTGCAATTTAAGTGCCGAAGCTGGGAATTGAACCCAGATTCCCGAAGGAACGCGATTTTGAGTCGCGCGCGTCTGCCAATTCCGCCACTCCGGCCAAGTCAAAAACTCAGGTCTTCGACGGCGCTTAGTATACACAAACCGGCGGAAAATCAAAGGCCAACGCGCATCAGTTTACCCAGTACAATCGCCGCTAACAATAACCATGCTTGCTCAAGGCGATGTGCTCCGCGGCCGCTACAAAATCACCCGTCCCATCGGCCAGGGCGGCATGGGCTCGGTCTACCTGGCCGAGGATCTACGGTTGGAGGGCCGCAAGTGCGCGGTCAAGGCCGTGCGGCTCGATCTCAATGCCGATCTCGACACGATCAACGAGCTGCAACACCAGTTCTCACGCGAGGCCAGTGTGCTGGCCCGGCTCGATCACCCCAACCTGCCCAAAGTCTCGGACTATTTCGATGAGGACGGCCACGACTATCTGGTCATGGACTACGTCAGCGGCAAGGATCTCAAGATTCTCATGGACGAGGCTCGCCGCACGGATCGATTTTTGGCCGAGGCCGAGGTGGTGGAGTGGGCGCGCCAGTTGTGCGATGCGCTGGAATACATGCACACCCAGGACACGCCGGTGCTGCACCGCGACATTAAGCCCAGCAATATCAAGCTCACCTCCAGCGGCTTCATCAAGCTGGTCGATTTCGGCCTGGTGAAGCTGATGTCCAAGGATGACTCGCAAACGGTGACGGTGCTGCAGGGGCGCGGGACGGCCGCCTACACGCCGCTGGAGCAATATGGCGAGGACGACACCCACACCGATGTGCGCTCGGATATCTACTCGTTCGGCGCAACGCTGTATCACCTGCTCACCAATCAGGCCCCAGCCGAGGCCAAGCAACGCTTTCTCAAGCCACAATCATTGGTGCGGCCGCGCGAGCTCAACCCTGCCATCAGCGAGCCGGTCGAGCGAGCGCTGCTCAACGCCATCGCCATGCACCCCGACGACCGGCCCAGCACCATCGCCGAATTTCGCGCCCTACTGCTCGCGGTCGAGGTGCCAAATGCGTTGCCCATCAACAATGCCGGCAGCCGCGAAAGTTTCTGGCATGTGCTCAATAACAATGCCGTGTGGTTCATGCTGGCCGGCATCACCACGGCCATCGCCGCTGTCATTACGGCATTGCAGTAGTTGCAACAAGGCTTGGGGCGCGTTGGCCGGCTCGGACTGGCCGGCCTGATCCCGCGTGTTCAATCCCTGGCAAAACGCCGCCTGAGAGCCATCCGACGCGATGGTGATGGTGCCGGTGGGACCTGTGTCGTGGGTGGGTTGCTGGCGAGGGCGACATGAAAGGTGCCTTAGTCGCCATTTCCGCAGATGTTTTGGGTTCGCGCGTCGCCGTCCGCCTGCATATTGGCCTTGTGGTTGCCAAACACGGCCGCGATGGTGGTGAAGTCGGCCGGCACCGGCACCTGGGTGACGAAGAGAATGGGTGTGGCCGGCGGTGCAGCGGCCGATGCAGACTGGGCCGCGTGCGCGTGGGGCGTGAGATAGAGGCTGATAGCGAGGATGCCGGTCATCAATACCGCAGCCAGTTCTTTGTGTGAAAAGGGAAATACTCGGGGATAGTGAATGGGTCTGATCAATTGGGAAATCTCCTGTGTATCAGACAGTAAACGGTAGCACAGCGGGGTTCCAGTCACGAGAGTCAGTGCAGGTAAACGATGGTTCGTTCATCGGCACTGACTGACCCGAACTTACAGCAGCGATTGCCATTTACTAACTCTGCCATCGCACGGGAGAATTTTGAAACCGACTACGGGACGATTAGTGTGATGGAGTTGCTGGCGGATTCCCCATATCCATTTGGCGTAAATACCCTCACAGAAGCACCATATCCACCCGAAAAAGGTTCAGATGACGACCCGTGGCTCGTAATGGTTCCAGTCAACATATTGCCAAAGCTAAAAATGAATCCGCCCGGTGCAAAAAAGAGAATGACTGAATAACTTGAGTTTAGAGCCGTGAGTATCGGGCACACAACTGAAAGGTTGGTGTCAAAAATGGCAGTGCGTGCAGTGAGGGGTTAAATCCGCTTGGCGGGGCGAGGTTTTTTGCGGATTGGGGACTTGCGGATGGGTTTGAGATGCGGTCGGGGTGGCGGATTGAAGCCAAAGGGACGTCCAGGGGCTTTACCGGCGGGACAGGGTGGATGAGCAGGGGTACCGATGGCGCGCAAAAAGATCGGGAGGGCTAACTGCACTTGGCGTGGGGTAAAGGCAAATGGCCGATCCAGTTTGGGAGCGGCTCGCCAGGGGGCGACATATCCAGAGACCACCGGCGCAGCCAGCAAGACCTGCCAGTAGGCGAGGATGACGATGTCGATCCAGCGCTCGGTGCAAGCCAGACCGGCGGTGCGAGTGGCGTAGAAGCCAAGATGCTGTTTGAT
>JBBQST010000178.1:0-9018 GCA_038213625.1 Thermoflexales bacterium | reverse complement strand
TATCGCCTACCGGAGGCGGTTGAGAAAGAGCTCGGCCTGACCTATCACCCCACGGTCGAGGACATGGTCGGCGTGTGCGATGTGGTCACGATCAACTGCCCGCTGCACCCTGAAACCGAGCACATGTTTAACGATGCGCTGTTGGCCAAGATGAAGCGCGGCGCGTACCTCATCAACACCGCGCGCGGCAAGATCTGTGACCGCGAGGCCATTGCGCGGGCGCTGGAGAGTGGGCAACTGGCTGGTTATGCCGGCGATGTGTGGTTCCCGCAACCTGCGCCGCAGGACCACCCCTGGCGCACCATGCCGCATCATGGGATGACGCCGCACATGTCTGGCTCCAGCTTGTCGGCGCAGGCGCGCTATGCGGCCGGGACACGCGAGGTGCTGGAGTGCTGGTTCGAAGGCCGGCCCATCCGCGAGAACTACCTGATTGTCGATGGCGGCAAACTGGCAGGCGCAGGTGCGCATAGCTACAGCGCCGGCAATGCCACCGAAGGCGCGGACGAGGCGGCCCGCTTCAAAACAAAATAAACAGCGGCGACTCGATGCAGTCCAAAAAAGGGCGGTGGTGTCACTCTCGACACCGCCGCCCTTTTTATTGTCGTGCGAACGCGTGCATTACGCCGCGAGCTCGATCTCGACGACAACACGTTCAGCAGCAGCACGGCATCGCGCAGGGTCTCAGGGATCGGCACCTCGTGGCCCGGGGTCAACTCCAGCCCGGCCTTGCCAGAGCGAATATTCTGGCTGGTCGAAAGCGCGTTGGCCAGTTCCTCGACAAACAAAGGGATGCCCTGAGTGCGGTTATAGAGCGCGGTGACAAGCGCAGGGCTGAGTGGATATGGCCAAAGGTGTGAGCGGCCAGTTCTGCCGTTGCCTGGCGATCCAACGGCTCGACCACAATTTCCTGCAGAAACCGTAGACGCCGCAACTCGGTGCGCAATTGCCGCATGGGGTGGCCGCGCGGGATTTCATCGCTGCGATACGCGCCGATCACGAGCAGAGGCAGCCGTGCCAGCGATTCGGCCAGCCTGGGCAAAAATTCGAAGGTGGCATTGTCGGCCCATTGCAGATCGTCTAGAAAGACCACTGTGGCTTTTCCGTTATCTGATTTGGACGCCGCAGCGATGCACTCAAATGCGCCGCGCGCCGCTTCAACCAACGCAGCACGGTCACCCCGACTGGGCGGCACACGCAGCTCGGGCAGAATCAGCGGCAGGTAATGCGAGAGCGGCCCGCACTCGGTGAGATGGCCCTGCCCCTGACGCAGATAGTGGCGCAATGCCGCGACGATGGGGCCATAGGGCGGCGTGGTTTGCGTGCTGGCTCGACCCATCAACACGAGGACATCATCTTGGGCCAGGGCCACTTCCACCAGACGTGTCTTGCCCACGCCGGCTTCGCCCGGCACCAGCAGCATCCCACCCCGGCCCTCACGAGCCGCGGTCAGTGCCGAAGTCAGCACCGCCAACTCGCGCTGGCGATCAGTTAAGACGCTTGAATCTGGAGCCATGGAACGATAGTCATCAATTTGCCTGACGAGTGAACGACCGGATAAAGGTAACGCTTTACCGTACGCTTAGCATACGTGGAAGTACGGTAATTTAGGGGGCTGCTATGACCGGATCTTGCGCATCCAGCATTGGCACAGCATGTTGCCAAAGTTGATTCATCTATTCCAGAGCCATGGCACATCCACACCTCTTTTGCTGAAGCGTTCTCTGACCGCCAACGTGCCGGTGATTGTTGATTTTCAATTGCGGCCCTCGGACACCACCCATCTGGCCTATGCGTTTAACGTGCTGGATTGGCCGCACGATGACAAAGCCCAGATCGAGGACATCGACCCCTCCCCTTCTCATTGACACCTTTGGTCAGCTTTCCTGCCCCCGCGCTCGCTAGAGTGTTCACCACAAAACAGTAGTCGGCTACAGGAGTGCAACATGATTCTCGTGGTGGGTGCCACCGGCGAATTGGGCAGCGAAATTTGTCGCCAGCTTACAGCACTGGGCGAACACATTCGGGTGCTGGTGCGGCACACGGCCGACCCGGCCAGACGGGATGCACTGGCCCAAATGGGTGCAGAATTGGTGTATGGCGATCTGCGCGACCGGGCCTCACTCGACACCGCCTGCATCGATGTCACCACCATCATCTCCACCGCCACCACAACCCGCTCTCGCCAGCCTGGCGACTCGATAGAAATCACGGATCGTGAGGGCCAGCTCAGTCTCGTCGAAGCCGCAAAAGCCGCAGACGTAGCGTACTACATCTACCTCTCGTATTCTAAAAACATAGACTGCGGCAATACCCCCTGCCCGCTCACCCTCGCCAAGCGCGCGGTAGAACAACGCTTGCGCATGAGCGGCATGACCTACAGCATCCTGCGCCCCAGCTTCTTCATGGAGACCTGGCTCAGCCCGGCATTCGGTTTCGACTCCCTCAACGCAAAAGCCACGATCTACGGACACGGCCACAACCCGATCAGCTATATCGCATTGGACACTGTGGCTGAGTTCGCCGTGCGCTGCCTCGATCACCCCGCTGCACGCAACGCCGTGCTCGAGCTGGGTGGCCCCGAGCCGCTAAGCCCACTGGAAGTGGTGAAGCTTTTTGAAGCCTTGAGCAGCCGGCCATTCGCGATTCATTTTGTGCCAGTGGAAGCATTGCAGGCCCAAAAGGCTGCGGCCACAGACTCATTAAGCCAGTCCCTCATCACGCTCATGCTGGCTCAGGCAAGTGGCGATCACATCGATATGCACGGGCCGCTCAAGGTGTTCCCCATCCCGCTCCTCTCAGTGCGCGACTATGCATCACGAATTCAGTGGCGGTGAGATGGGGTGCCGCTAAACCTCCGGCACAAAACAATGCGGCATCGCAGATGGCCATTTTTGAGAATCTGCCTATCAAACACTCATTCAATTTCGACTTTCAATTCCGATGTAATAATAGGGGCTGTAACGGGCAATTGGCATTTGAAGCCATGTCCTTGAAAGGTAGAGTTCGTGTGTCTATCACTGAGAAGAAGTCTGGATATTGCAAACCCGCTCCGCAATTGGCTTACTCCTTATATTTCATGATGACGTGCTACCTCTCATTTTTAGGACAGAATTGAACAGCGGTGACATCGGCTCAAATCTGTATCGCCCTCGAAATTTAGAACCCCAGAAATTGAAAACCCTATGAACCCTACACGCAAAGTCATTAGCAGCCGAAGTGATCGCCTTATCATCCTGGTCGGCGCCATCCTTCCCTTGATCGGAACCCTGGTCGCCCTGGTTCTGGTGTGGGAGCGCCTGGCCACCTGGCGGGATGTGGCCATTCTGGCCGGCATGTATTTCCTGACCGGCATTGGAATCACGATTGGCTATCACCGCATGCTCACCCATCACAGCTTTCGCACCACGCCGGTCGTGCGCTTTATCTTCCTGGCGCTGGGTTCGATTGCCGGGCACACCAGCCCGGTGCGCTGGGCGGCCATTCACATTCAGCATCACGCCCGCGCCGATGTCGAGGGTGATCCCCATAGCCCATTGGACGGCTTGTTTCACGCCCACTTTGGCTGGTTCTATGACGGCATGGACCCTCAACCCGAGACCTACGGCCGCTGGCTGCTGAAGGATCGCATGGCCCTGTTCTTCCAACGCACCTACATGCTGTGGTTTGCGGTCGGATTTATAGTGCCGTATTTGCTGGGCGGCTGGACCGGCGTGTTGTGGGGCGGACTGGTGCGAATGTTCCTCTCACACCATGTCACCTGGAGCGTCAACTCGATCTGCCATACCTTTGGCTTTCGCACCTTTGAAACCGATGATGTGAGCACCAATAACTGGTGGGTGGGCCTGCTGGCGCTCGGCGAAGGCTGGCACAACAATCATCACGCCTTCCCACAATCTGCCTTTCACGGCCTGCGCTGGTGGCAAATCGATTTCTCGGCCTATGTCATCTGGCTGCTGGAGAAAGTGGGGCTGGTCTGGCAGGTGCAACGCGTCTCGAAGGAGGCACAGGACGCGCGCCTGATCCAACTGGCCACTGTGAAGTCCGATGTGACCACGCGCAATGACGCAAATGCGCAAATGACGGGAACGCGTCGCCGGCGCATTCGCTCTCAGTCACCGGGATAACACGCATAGCCCTCATTTGAGAATACAAATCGTTTCCAACTCTCCACCAAAAGTGGAGAGTTTTTTGTGTTCCCATCGCTGAGCAGTGACTTCTTCCATAGAACAATCTCGCGCTCGTAAAGTTCAAGTCACAAAAACCTCAATAAGGCTTCCACTATCCATTAATATCCAGCTTGGGAAACCAACCATGCTTGCAAAATTTTATATCGGACTGGGCACTAATCTCGGCCACCGCCGCGCCAACCTGGCACACGTGGTTCAACTTTTGAAAACCCGCATCAACGTGCTACAGCTATCATCCATCTACGAAACAGAGGCAGCCTATGTAGAGGATCAACCGGCCTTTTTAAATATGGTACTGCTGGGTGCCGCGCCTGCAAAAGATCTGTCGCCTCGCGATTTATTGAAATTTGGGAATGAGGTGGAGCGGGCAATGGGCCGGGAACGGCTGGTGCGCTATGGCCCACGGCTCATTGATGTGGACATCCTGACTTACGATAATCTGGAGATTAATGAACCCGATCTCGTCATTCCACATCCACGCCTGGTGGAGCGTGATTTTGTGCTGGCTCCGCTGATGGAAATTGCACCGGTGCTGATTTTGCCGGGGCAGACCCTCACGGTGGCCGAACTGGCGCAACGGCTGCCCGGCATTGGCAAGGTCTTACGGGTCGAGTCTTCGCTTGGTGAATCACTGGATCGCTAATTGCTAATTGGGCTGCTGCATCCGGATCTGATCGGCATTACGCAAATGCAAATAGTCCAATGCCGTTCCACTCGCATTGCGCAAGTCCATTGCATCGACCAGGGGTTGGTAACGGCCCCCAGCCAGCCCATTGGCAATCAACGCGGCACCCTGAGCCGCTGACTTCGATTTCAACGGCTGGCCGTGGGCATCTACTAATCCCGTCAAACATCGCACTGGCGCAATACCATGCAAGCGTTGTGTCATTGCATCGACCACCGCTGGCAACAGACTGAGGCGACCGGAGAGCAGGATCTCGCGCGGCCTGGGCAACACCGCCGTCAGCGCCAATGTGGTTTTGACCAAACTCTCCAGCCAGGCCCACCAACCAGCCTGAAATTGGGGATGATCGACCCATTCGTCAAAAGAGATTTCATCGGCTTCACGCCCAGCAGCAGCCTGTCCAGCCACATCCAGCGCGCCGCCGCTAAAGATCGTGTCTTTGGACACACGCTCACCCAGCAGATAGGCCACTTCACCATCCATTGCGCCGGCCGAGCGATAACCCATCGGCCCCGACGATCCACCTGCCCCATCAATTATTTTGCCGTCCTGCACCGCCATAGCTGCACTAAATGCGCCGCCCAGCTCCAGCATGATGAAGGACGTTTCGAGATAGGCGACGTGCAAATGACGCGACTGGTCAACAATGGCGGCGGCGACACTGCACACTTTGTCGGCCGTGCCCATGTCGATGCGGTTGGCTTTACGGTAGGCCGGCACGCTGGGCAAATGAATCACTCCCGGCGTGAAAATGAGTGGCACCCCGGTAGTGATTAAGGCCCGGATCAGCGAGGTGAGCCCGCCAATACCGACCCGTTTGCCCTGCTCATCGGCGCGCACCAGCATCATCAATGCCAGCTCATAGTCACCGATCTGATCACCGCGCATCAACGGCACACCGTAGCCCGATGGGCCGGCCGCCAGTTCAAACGGCATGCACGCGCGCACCGCCTCAATCAAGAGCGTGGGATCGCGCGACAGATCTGGCGACTTGATGCTTTGATCCCACACAATCGTGGCGTTGCTGAGCGCGATGCCACTGTCAGCAGCGCCGCTGTCAGCAGCGCCGCCATCATCAATACAACACAAATCAAAAGACACTGTGCCGGGGTCAATGCCCAAAGTGCGCATATGCGGTTAACTATGTCTAGACTTCGCCGTGAGCTTGACATGCCCGCGCCGGAACTCTTCCACGGTGAGATAGCCCCAATTCAGGGCATTCTCCTGCTGATAATTTTTACCCAGTGAACGGGCCGTGTGAGCTTTCATCAGCTCTTTGCCGAGGTAAAACGCATGAGAACCTTCTTCAACATTCAATTGGTCAAAAATAATTTGAATATCCGTACCCTTGATAAATTGCTCCGAGTTGAAGATATAAATGCTCTCGGCATCGGCAAAGATGCGATAGTTGGGATCGGTCACTTGCGCATGCAGTTCGCGCAGTTCGGCCTCACTATATGGCGTGAATTCGGCATCCTTCACGGTGAGCAATCGGCTGTCCAGGTGCTTGGGAATGCTCGATTGCTTTTGGGCAAAATGCATCAGCTCGCGGGCGATGGCAGTTTCTCGCACCACCCCTTTGGCCCAGTGAATGACCTCGGTCGTCAACACATTGCGAATACCCAGCTCCTGACAAAAGCCGATCATGAGCGCGGTCATACCCGTGGTATCGGCTTCGGTTAGCTCAGTAATATTGCCAATGCCCATCATCATCTCGACCTGCGGATACTTGCGCCGCACAGCGTGATAACGAGCCAGACTATCAGCAAAGCCAAAGTTGATCGGCGTCAGAATCGGGTCCAGCAAATAGGATTTGCCATAGCGCTCCATCTCGGCAATGGTGGCGTCCAATGATTCCAGGTCATCGGGGCTGTCGGGAATCAGGATCGGCGTGGCACGCAAGTCCTTCCCCAGCACACGATTGCTGCTGTTCAGACTCAGCACATAGTCCACCCCGGCCTCATCGCCCATCCGAATTTCTGCTGGATTCAGCGTGTCGATGCTCAGCGTGTAGCCGCGCGATTTCAACTCAGCGATGATGCCAGGGCCGTCTTCGAGCCAGACCCGATCCGGCGACATACCCAGGTCGATGATATCGGCCCCGTTCTCGCGAAAGTAGGCCGCCATGGCGTAGATTTGCTCGGCACTCAGCCGGGGTGCATTGTTGATCTCGGCAAAGATCTTGATATCGTGGCCGCCATAGGCATCAGGCGTGGCCGCGCTGCCAAAGTGGCGCGGCAGTTGCTTGAGGTCGTGCGGCCCCTTCTCAGCCGGCACGCCAAATTTGGCCGTCAACAGTTGGACATCACCCTCGCACGCGCCAGGGATCATGATGCGGGTGATATCGGGCGGCACCTGTAAAAATTTGGCAATCCACTGCGGTGTCATCAGCGCCGCCACACTGATGTTCATCACAGCGATGTCGTATTTAAAAGGCAATTTGGCTTTTTGCAACGTCATGCGCAGAGCGGGTGCGGCGAGTTTTCCGGTGACAAAGAGAAGCTTTTCGGGCATGGGTTTAGGCGCTGAGGCCGTGCGGGAGTGTACTTCAAAGGCCAAATCACAACTTCATCCCATCACAACTTCATCACATCACAACGCCGCCATTGACGTTAAGGGTCTGCCCAGTCATAAACGCCGACTCGGCTGAGGCCAGATAAACCGCAGCAGCAGCCACATCCTCGGGCTTGCCCCAGCGTTGCAACGGTGTGCTTGTTTTCACCTGCTCGTAAAAATCACGGTTAGCCTGTGCACCAAAGCTGGTTTCGATCCAGCCGGGGGACAGCATATTCACCCGCACTTTCGGCGCCAATGACCGGGCCAGGCTTTTGCTGAACGACAGTACCCCACCCTTGACGGCCGAGAACAGCTCTGGGTTCTCACCCGCCATGCCCATGGTCACATGATCCCAACTCATGTTGATCAGGTGGCCGCCGTCCGGCTGCTGTTGCATTCGTTTGGCCAATGCGTAGCAACAAGCCATGGTGCCCTTGAGATCCACCGCCAGCAGCAAATCCAGCTTGCGCGACCAGTCCCAGCTTGCGGCCTGGGTAGTCAGCACATCTGCCCCAGCATTGTTCACCCACACATCTACCCGCCCCAGTTGGCTGTAGGCATTGGCAACCAGCGCATCACAGGCTTCAACGGTGGCGAGGTCAGCCTGCATCGCCTGAGCCTGGCCGTGGCTGACGCCAATGTGTTCCACCACCTGCTGAGCCGCGTCGGCAGAAGCCCGGTAAGTGATCAATACATGGGCGCCCTCGCGCGCATACGCCTCGGCAATCGCCCGGCCAATGCCACTGCTGCCGCCTGTCACCACCGTGTTCAGCCCTACCAGTCGCAAAATTATTTCTCCTCATTATCAATAGACGTTAGACGTTATTGGGAATAGTGACTTGCGTTGTCGTAGGGGCGAAGCATTCGCCGCCAAGTCCATATTTGCTGTGATTTTGTAGGCGAATGCTTCGCCCCTACCCTTAACAAAACTTGGCTCTCCCGAATTAAACAGGAATCGCAGTGTAAGGGCAAAGCAGCGGGCTCGTGTATGGGTTTGATCTGCGATGAACCCGCTGCTTTGCCCCTACAAAAACCATGATTTCCCGCCAAAGTTGGGAAAGCCACAAAACTTTATTCCCGATAACGTCTAATTTTCAATCGCCTTATTGTAAAAGGAAGTGGTGGATGCTAAAAACAAAGAAGCTGCCCGCAGTCAAAAGACTGCGGGCAGCCTCCTGCTTTGTAAATGATGGTGTGTCTGACTTATTTCCCCGGCGCGCGTGGATCTTCCACCAGCTCCAGAAGATTGCCATCGGGATCGAAGAAGAAACAAATGCGAATGTTTTTGAAGTTGGCCGGCGGGCTTTTGATGGTAACGGCTTTGGCCACCAACTCAGCATAGGCCGCGTCCACATCCTCCACCTGCAACGCAATGTGATTGATCGCGCCAGGAGGCGAAGCTGCAGCCGGCGCCGTGTCGCGGTCAAGCAACTCTACGGTGGTGCTGCCGATGTCAAAGAAGACGATCTTCACATCGTCCCAGCGCAGGGTCACGGGAAAGCCGAGCGTCTGGGTATAGAACGTCTCCATCGCCGCAAAATTTTGAGTCAGGATCGCCACGTGGTGTGTTGCTTTGAGTTTCATAGG
>JBBQST010000177.1:0-9046 GCA_038213625.1 Thermoflexales bacterium | reverse complement strand
AAGGTCGTCAGGTGAGTGAAGAGCAATTTCGTCTGTTTCTAGACAATTTAGGCGATATCGCCGTCATTATGAATGAGGACGGGGTCATTCGCTATGTCAGCCCCTCGGTCCAACCGGTGCTGGGCTATACGCCTGAAGAGTTGCTCGGCACCACTCCCTGGGCGCTGCTCTCTTCCGACCACTCAAACCCGCCAGCCGACCCGCCAGCCGACTCGCTCCAGCCTGGCATCGAGCAAATTCGCTTGTTGGACGCGCCCATCACAACAGTGCCGCAACGCATCCTTGGCAAGGACGGCAGTCTGCATTGGATAGAGGCTTCCATCAATCCACAACTCAAGAATCCGCGCATCAAAGGCATCTTCATTGTGGCCCGAGATGTGACCGAGCGGGTTCAGGCAGAGCAAATCCTGCGCGAAAGCGAAAATCGATTCCGCACGATTGCCGATAGCACGCCCATGCTCATCTGGATGGCCGAACCGGATGGACACAATTCGTTCAACAACAAGTGGTTGGTGGAATTTACAGGCCTGCCCAAGGAAGCGCTGGAGGGCAATAACTGGCGGCGTGTGCTGCACCCGGACGATGTGGCCGGCTTTGACACGACCGACAATCAGGTCCTGCACGAGCACACCCCCTTCACTCACGAATATCGCCTGCGTCGAGCCGACGGCCAATATCGGTGGATGTTGGATCGCGGCATTCCCCGCTTCTCGCCCGATGGAAGCTATCTGGGTTTCATCGGCACCGTTCTCGATATCCACGAGCGCAAGGCGGCCGAGGCCACCCTCAGGGAACGTGAGGCGCAATACCGGAGCATTTTTGAATCGGTCAGCGATGGCCTGGAAATCAGTGATCCTGCGACACGCCAGGTGATCGATGTCAACCCGGCCATGTGCGCGATGCACGGTTACACGCGCGAGGAATACATCAATCTGCCCAACAATGCGTTCGTTGCGCCGGGCAATCCCCATTTCACAGGTCGTTTTCTGGAGGAATTTAACGAATCACAGCCGGAGATAGCCGCCGAAAATTTCGTGGGCCGGTCGATCAACGTTCACAAGGATGGCCATCAGTTTGATGTCCAGGTCGCCGTAAAAACCATCTATCAGAATGGCAAACTGCGCCTGCTGACGGTGGTTCGCGATATTACCGAGCAGGTGGTGGCGACCCATGCGCTGGAGCAGGGTGTAAAGGAGCGCACCAATCACCTGCGACAACTACTGGATGTCTCACAAGCCATCTCATCAACGCTGAACCTCGACTCGTTGATGCAATTGATTCTGGACAAGTTGCGCGTGGTGGTTCCCTACACAACGGCTTCCATCGCACTGGTCGATCCGCCCGGTCTATTAATGACGGCCAAGCGGGTCGGCCTGTCGCATCACGAATTGCCCGATCTTGAATGGGCTTACAAGCCTGAAGATCTGCACATCAACCAGATTTTGATTGATTGCCTGCCTGTGAATATTCCGGATGTCTACGCAGATGATCCCTTTGCCGCAGCGCTGCGTGCCAGCATGACCCGGCTTCTCGGTGGTGTGCCCTCGCATATTCAATCGTGGCTGGGCGTGCCGATGGTGTCGGAAGACCAGGCCATCGGCCTGTTGATTCTGGAGGCCGAAACAACCCATGCCTATGACGACCAGGCCATCGAAAGAATCACGCCTTTTGCCAACCACGCGGCCACAGCCATTGAAAACTCGCGGCTGAAAGACACAGCCATGCAAAGTGTTGCGCACTCGGCCACCATGGCCGAGCGCAGGCGAATTGCGCTCGAGTTGCACGATTCTGTTTCGCAGGCCTTGTTCGGCATCGTGCTGGGTGCGCGCACCGCCAAGGAACAAACGGAACGAACCCTGGCCCAAATCGCCGCGCTATCCGATGCCGCCCAACCGGCGAAAAAACCTCTCGACGACACCGCGCTCAACGCCATCGACTACACCCTCGACCTGGCCGAGGGTGCTTTGGCGGAGATGCGAACCCTGATTTTTGAGCTTCGCCCTGAGTCGCTGGCACAGGAGGGTCTGACCATCGCACTCCAAAAACAGGCGCTGGGGCTGATGGCGCGCCAGAAGATTAACGTGGAAACGGTGCTGGGCGAAGAGCCCAATTTGCCTGTGGCCAGCAAAGAGGCGATGTATCGTATCGCCGTGGAGGCGCTGCAGAACGTCGTCAAGTATTCCGGCGCAACCCAGGTAAAGCTCGTGTTGATGCAGCAGCCCGCGTTGGTGAAGCAGGATGCAACTGGCTCCGACGGGTCACGTCAGTCGGCTGGAGTGCAGGACAGCGCGGTCGTTCTATCCATTATTGACAATGGACATGGGTTTGACCCGGATGCGTTTTACCCCGGCCACATGGGCTTGCAGTCCATGCGCGAACGCGCCGAAAAAATCAAAGGCATCCTCGATATGGACAGTAAGCGGGGCTTCGGCACACACATCAAATTGACTGTACCCGTGCAATTGCCACGGTCAGGTATATCTGCATCCGCCAACCGATCGCGCGAAGCAACGCCGATCCTATTGCCGGATCAAATGACGACGAGATGACACTGCTAACACTTCATAGTTTCACTAAAAAGCAACTCGCAAATTAACGAGATAAACCGCTCACTTATCGCGCCACTATGCAAACCAGGAATCAGAGTGACAATACCGGCACCAGAAGTCAATTTCAAACGACGATTCTGGCATCTGAACTCACCAATCGCGTCATGGCCGGTGTGGAACCTGCTTCTGTTGATCCAGATGTGCCCAATCCGATCCATCAAAACGAAAACTTTGTGACACACACTGGAACGCGGAACCCTATGATGCCCAACGAAGCTGAATACCCGATGCGCCTGACCGAACTTGAACGAGTGCTGGCAGAAGAAAGTGCGGCGCGCCTGCGTGCCGAACACAAGCTGCTGGCCTTGCAATGCGCGCTCGATCGAGTTCGTGACGGTGTCATGATCACCGAACCCAGCCCGTTGGATGAACCCGGCCCCCGCATCACCTACGCCAATGCGGCCCTACAGCGATTCTCCGGCTATTCTTCGGAAGAGTTGCTCAATGCCTCTCCGCGAAAACTGCAAGGGCCCGAGACCAGTGATGCCGCTCTCAAGCTCGTTCGCGAGTCATTGGAAGCCTTAAAGCCCAGCTCGGTCGAGATCGTCAATTACACCAAGCAGGGCACGGCCTATTGGACCGAAATGGAAATCATGCCCGTGCTGGATGAGGCCGGCCAGTGCATCAGTTTTGTGTCGGTGCAACGCGACACCACCGAGCAACGCTCCATCATTGAGGAATTGCAACGCGAGCGCGATTTCAATGCCGCCATCATTCAAACCTCACCCACCCTGTTTGGGGTGGTGGATGCCGGCGGCCGGGTACGCCTGATCAACCCCGCACTGGCGGCCCAATTGGGGCAGACGGCAGACACCCTGATCGGCAAAAGCTGGTTCGATGCCCGTTTTATGATCAGTCGAGATCGCCGGGCCTTAATCGATATGGCGCGGACGCTGGTTCATGACAAGCAGCCGGCTTCGCTTGAGACGTATCTGCGCCTGCCCGACGGCCGGGACATGCTGATTGGCTGGCGCATTACGCCGGTTTTGAAGCCCAATGGCCAGTTGAATTTTGTCTTCTTCTCCGGTGCCGATATCACCGCAAAGCGCAAGGCCGACGAAGCCCAGCAACGCATGGAGGAATGGTTGCGCCAGAGCAACCAGATTCTGGAGCAACGTGTCGGAGAGCGCACCCGCGATCTTTCCAACCTGCTGCATTCCTCGCAGATCATTAACTCGACCCTGGCCTTCAAACCACTCCTGGAGTTGGTGCTGGATCAGATGAAGCAGGTGGTGGGCTACGCCACCTGCCTGATCATGAAGATCTCGGAGAGCGATCCACTCTTATTTGAATTGCTGGGATATCGCAGTGAGCTGCCGCGCGAACCGGCCACCCGCTGGCGCTACAACCTGGAGCACGATGTGCACATCCGGCCCGTGTTGCAACATCAGGTTTCGATCATCGATGACCTGCAGGGGGACACACCCGAAGCCATCAGCTACCGCGATAACTATCTGGCCAACCACCAAACTGTGCCAACGGATGTACGCTCGTGGATGGCAGTGCCGCTGATCACCCGCGGCCAACTGATCGGCCTCATGATCGTGCGCGCCCGCGAGAAAAACTATTACCGGGCCGAGCAATCCAGCCTGGCACAGACGTTTGCCAACCAGGTGGCCGTGGCGCTGGAAAACGCGCGCTTGTTCAAGGCCGAACAGGCTGGGCGCGAAGAGGCGGTCCGCCGCCGGCAGGTGGCCGAAGGCTTGGGCGACATTGTCGCCACATTGAACTCCAACCAATCGCTGGAGCAGACCCTGGACTTTATTCTAGGCCAGGCATTGCATCTGCTGGGCGCGGCATCTGCCTCCATCTTCCAGTTGCAGCAACCACAGAATGTGTTCCGCACCAAAGTATCACGCGGTTTTGCCATCTCGGCCAACCACAACATCGTCATCCCATTTGGCGAGGGCATCATCAGCCAGTCGGTGCGCGAGAAACGCCCCATCTGGCTCAGCGATCTCAGCCAGGCCAGCACGTGGGTGGGCCCCAGTCAGCCGGAGGTCTTGCCCGAAGACCTGGCCATTTCGCGCTGGGTCACCGACAACTTTGGGACGATGTTGAATGTGCCGGTGTTTATCAAAGGGGAGCCGTATGGCGCGATCGGCCTGTATTACACAGAGGAGCGCGAGCTCACCGAGGAAGATCTGGACCTGTCCATGATGATTGCCAACCAGATGGCGCTGGCCATTGAAAATGCCGAGTTGCGGGCCAGCTCGGCCCAAGCCGCAGCCATGGCCGAGCGCAGCCGGCTGGCTCGCGAGCTGCACGATTCGGTCTCGCAGGCCTTGTTCGGCATCTCACTGGGCACGCGCACCTCGCTGGAATTGCTGAACATCGACCCAGCCAAGGCCCGCGACCCAATGGACTATGTGCTGCAACTGGCCGATGCGGGAATGGCCGAGATGCGCGCGCTCATCTTCGAGTTGCGGCCCGAATCCCTTCAATCCGAGGGATTGCATATAGCGTTTCGCAAACAGGCAGCGGCGTTGGTCGCACGACACAAAATCCACATGCACACCAACTTGAACGGCGCAGAGGATGATTTACCGATCAATGTGAAAGAGGCACTCTACCGGATCGGCCTGGAAGCCATTCAAAACACCATCAAGCATGCGCAGGCCACGCATGTGGTGCTGACCCTGGATCGCCTGGAAGAGGGTGGCGTGATGTTGGAAATTTGCGATGACGGCATTGGTTTCAATTCCAACAAGTCATTTCCAGGACACTTTGGCTTGAAGACCATGCACGAACGGGCCGAGATGCTCAACGGACGGCTCGAAGTGGTCGATGCGGCTCAAAAAGGAACCTGCATCCGCGTCATCATTCCAATGCCAACCCCTGCAAGTAAAGCGGCGTGATCTAACCCATCAAATCGTGCGATATATCTGGCGTGCACACCGGCACCCATAAGACCGTGTTCGTGTTCAAACCGTCGCGGCTGCGCGAATGGCAGACAACAGCGGATCGGTGCTGCTATTTTTGGTAATAAATGCCTTGACACCGGCATCGCGCGCCTCTTGCCGCATCTGGTCGCTATCAAACAAACTCAGCAAGACCACGGCGCAATCGGGCGATGATTTGTTCATGAGATAGGCCGCAGTGATGCCGTTCATCTCCGGCATGTTAATATCCATAATGACCACATCGGGATGGAGCAATTGCGCTTTGGCCAACGCCGCGAAGCCGTTGTCAGCCTCGCCGATCACGTTTAGATCGGGCTCAATCCCAAGCCTCAAACGCAGCCCCTGCCGCATGAGCGCGTGATCGTCTACTAGCAGTATCTTGATCATAAGATTCATAATAGCCCAACATAATTGCCATTTAGGCGCATTGCTGTAAGCTACTTCACTTCATTTTTGCAATGGTATTCAGTTAGTTACCTTGTATTTTTCTTTCACTTAAAACGCAATAAGGAGTAAGTTGAGAGTTCTCATAGACCTTTAGTCTCATGCCCTGTCTATTCGGCCCAGGACTGAAGATGTATGACCGGTTTTCTCATGTCATTCTTGCGTAATCCATCCAGATAGATTCAAGTCTCTGAAACTTCGCAATATTATTTTGTCATCTTCCAGGACCCGAGCTTGGTTGCACGGCACGCTCTTTTCGCATCAAACCGTAGGCGTGCATTCATTCTGCTCGATAGCACTTTTATAGCTATGGGCAACTTAGATATTCAAAAAGGTTAATTATTGTTATGCGTAGAAATTTTTCGCGTGGGGTGGCGGACGACAAACCTCAAAAACTAAATGTGCGCGGCGCGTTTGCCAACATGGTCAAGGCGTTTGGCCTGGTCTACAAGGCCTACCCCAGTGTCGCCATTGGCATGGGCGTCATCACCCTACTCAGCGCTTTCATCCCCGCCGCACAAGCCTATGCCGGCAAGCTCATTGTCGATGGGGTAGTCAACGCGCTGAGAGCCGGCCTGCCGGTCGAGATCAGCCTGCGCCAGGTGTTGCCATTTCTGGCCGTCGAATTTGTGCTGATCACCCTCAGCGCTGTGCTCAGTCAGATGCGCACGCTTTTGGAGCACATGCTGCACGCCCGGCTCAGCTACACGATTAACACGACTATTATTCGCAAGGCTCTCTCGCTGGACCTGCAATTCTTTGAGGACTCGCAGTTCTACGACCAACTGCAAAACGCGCGCCGCGAGGCCGACCGGCGCATGCTCCAGATCATGATCACTAGCTACAGCGTGGTGCAGGGCGTGCTCACCCTGGCCTCATTTGCAGTGTTGCTGCTGGCCTTCAATCCGCTTATTGCCCTGGTGCTGTTCGGAGCCGTGCTGCCGGCCTTCATCGCCCAAAACAAATTCAGCGAGCTGAACTTTCGGCTGCTGACCTGGCGCGCACCCGAGAGCCGGCGCATGAACTATTACGAACAATTGCTGACCGGCGATGAGAGCGTCAAGGAGATCAAGCTGTTCGGCCTGGGCGAGCCGCTGCTCAAGCGCTATATGGACTTGTTCTGGAAGTTCAACGAGGAAGACACGGTGTTGGCCAAACGCCGCAGTTGGATCAGCCTGGGCTTCGGCCTGCTGTCCAGCCTGGCCTATTACGGCGCGTATGGCTGGATCGTGTTTCGCGCCGTCGGCGGCAGCATCACCCTGGGCGACATGACCCTGTATCTCTCGCTGTTTCGCCAGAGCCAGAGCTCGTTTCAGGGCTTGCTCTACAACTTGAACTCGCTCTACGAAAGCGCGTTGTTCATGAGCAACCTGTTCGGCTTCCTGGAGTTGACACCGGCTGTGCCCGCCGCGCTAAACCCCAAGCCCGTGCCCAGCCCTATCAAGCAGGGCATCGAGTTCCGGCACGTGTCTTTCAAGTATCCCAATCGAGACGGCTTCGCGCTGGAGGATGTGTCGCTGTTCATCCATCCCGGCGAGAAGTTGGCATTAGTAGGCGCAAACGGTGCCGGCAAGACCACCTTCATCAAGCTGCTGACCCGGCTCTACGACCCCACCAGCGGCCAGATTTTGCTGGATGGCATCGACCTGCGCGACTTTGATTTGGAGCAACTGCGCGACAAGATTGGCGTGATCTTTCAGGACTTCGTCCAATACAACGCCACGGCCAAGGAGAACATCGGCTTCGGCCAGATCAAAGCCCTAGACGACCAGCCGCGCATCGAGCGGGCCGCTGAAAAAGGCGGTGCCGACGACGTGATTAACACCCTGTCCGAGAAATACGACACCATGCTCGGCCACTGGTTCGAGAAAGGCAACGGCCTGAGCGGCGGTCAGTGGCAAAAGATGGCCCTGGCGCGCGCCTTCATGCGCGAGGCCGAGGTGTTGGTGCTGGACGAGCCGACCAGTGCGTTGGACGCCGAGCGCGAATACGAGATCTTCCAACGCTTCCGCGAGCTGACGGCCGGCCGCATCGCCATCCTCATCAGCCACCGCTTCAGCACCGTGCGCATGGCCGACCGCATCCTCGTGCTGGAGCAAGGCAAAATGATCGAGCTCGGCACGCATCAGGAGTTGCTGGCGCTGGATGGCCGCTACGCGCGCCTGTTCAATATGCAGGCCGAGGGGTATCGATAGGCTCTGACCACTCCGTCCAACAACTCAATAGACAGTATTGGGAATAACTAAACGCGTTGTCGTAGGGCGAAGCATTCGCCCCTACCTTGGCAAATCTTTATTCCCAATAATGTCTAATAGACGTTATTTGGGTTAAGCATTAGAGCAGATTGCTGATTGATATCCGAAAATGAACCCACCCCCAGCCCCTCCCAAAGGGAGGGGAGAGCGGAATCCCCCTCCCTTTGGGAGGGGTTAGGGGTGAGTCATCCATCGTATGCCAACTCGCAATTTGCTCTAATCGGCCTAAATGTTCAATTTTTAGAGTTGAAATAGGGCATTTTACTTAACCCGAATAATGTCTAATGAACAAACTGGGTTGAATGGGGTTGTCTGTCAAGCCATCAGCTAGTGCCGTTAAACATCCCGGCAAACTTGGTGCGCCAATTGCCGCGCGCATCGCCAAGCACATCATTGAGCACGACTCGTGCTGCGTTGTGGCCCGATGCCGCAAACACGCCGCCACCGGGATGCGTGGACGCGCCCGTGACATACAGGTTTTTAATCGGCGTGCTATAGCCCGACATTCCCAGCAAGGGCCGGAACAGAAACATCTGGTTGAAGTTCATCTCGACATGCATGACGTTGCCGCGCAACAGCCCAAACCGGCGCTCCAGATCGGGCGGCGTCTGGATGAAGCGATCCAGCACCGAGTCGCGCACATTGGGCGCATAGCCGTTCACCACGTCAATGAGCTTGTCGGCCTCGCGCTCGACAATCGCCTCCCAACTCTCGTTGCCGGCCAACTCGTATGGGTAATACTGGCCCCACAGGAACAGTGTGTGCCGGCCCGGCGGGGCCAGCGTCGAGTCAACGGCCGAGAACGTCATCGCCACCACGGCTGGGTTCGTGGATG
>JBBQST010000176.1:0-9050 GCA_038213625.1 Thermoflexales bacterium | reverse complement strand
TTTCACATTGAGGGTGGCCAGGGCTCGCAAACCAGCACGGCCGAGGGAACTCGTATGCTGGCTGCTGCGGACGCGCGCGATGCCTCGCCGAGTAGCAACTCCGGCATGAGCACGACCATCCCCATCGGCAAGACTTTGCTGAACGGATTGCAGGTGCATCAGTTGCATGTGCAGATGGGGCCGGGCAAAAACAATCACGATCTGGGACTGGAGGTGTCGGGCGCGTTTGCTGTCAACATCGGCCCCTTCAAAGCCTCTATCGACCGGCTGGGCATGCGCTTCGACCTGAGTTTCAAGGAGGGCAACCTCGGCTTCATCGATCTCGATGTCGGCTTCAAACCGCCCAATGGCATCGGCCTGGTGCTCGATGCCGACATCGTCAAAGGCGGCGGCTTCCTGTTCCTGGACGCCGAGCGGGGTGAATATGCCGGCGTGCTGGAGCTGCAATTCGCCAAGTTCGGCCTCAAAGCCATCGGCATTTTGTCCACCCACATGCCAGATGGCTCGCCGGGCTGGTCGCTGCTGCTGCTGATCTATGGTCAGTTCTACCCACCCATTCAACTCTCGTGGGGGTTCACCTTAAATGCCGTTGGCGGCATGATTGGTCTGCAACACGGGGTCAGCATCGAAGCGCTCAAAGACGGCCTGCGCACCGGCGCATTGGATGATGTGTTGTTCCCCAAAAACCCGGTGGCCGATGCACCGCGCATCATCAACCGGCTGCGCACGATCTTCCCACCCACGCCGCGCGCGCTTGTCTTTGGCCCTATGTTCGAGCTGGGGTGGGGCACACCCAACATCTTAAAGATTCGGCTCGGACTGTTGTTCCAACTCGATAACGCGCTCGGAAATGGTCGTGGTGAAAATCGGCCTGCCTCGCTCAAGAAAATAATTCTGCTTGGCCAGCTCAATGTGCGCATCCCAACGCCGGTGAAGCCCGACACGCCGGCCATCCTCAAACTCATCGTCGACTTCTTCGGCTATTACGATTTCAGCGAACAGCGCCTGGAATTCATGGCCCGCCTGCGCGACTCGACTGTGATGGGGCTGGCTCTCAGCGGCATGCTCTACGTGCGCGCCGATTTTGGTGCAGCCGACCCTGGCTCGCGGCCCAACTTCATTCTCGCAGTAGGTGGTTTCCATCCTAAATTTCTAGATCTGCCCGCTGGTGTGCCCGCGCCTATCGATCGAATCAAGCTCAGTTTCAACATCGGCATTGTCAAGATCAGCGCCGAGTCCTACTTCGCCATCACCGCTGCCACGGTGCAGTTTGGAGCCGATATCCAGATCGCGGCCAAGGTTGGCCCGGTCGAACTCAGCGGCTATCTCGGCTTCGACGTGATCTGCTTCCTCGAACCCCGTTTCTATTTCGAGGCGGATATTCGCGCCGGCGTGAAGGTGAAATACAAGGGCCACACCCTGGCCAGCGTCACGCTGGAATTGCGACTCGAAGGGCCAGGCCGCTGGCGAGCCAAAGGCAAGGTCACGTTTAGTATTTTGTGGTGGGACATCTCCAAAAGCTTCGACGAGAGTTGGGGCAGCACGCCGACGATTGCGCCGACGCAGACCAATGTGGCCGTGCAATTGCGCGCGGCGCTGGCCGATCCGCAAAGCTGGCGCGCGCAATTGCCCCTCGGTGATGCGCCCGCTGTCACACTGGCCTTCGACAAGGGCGAGACGGCCATTCTGGCGCACCCGCTCGGCCAGTTGCAGGTGATGCAGCAGGTCGCGCCGCTCAACTTTGATTTGCAACGCTTCGGCAACACCAGCATCAGCGGGCCGCGCCGCTTCGACATTCACGAGGTGAAAGTTGGCACACAAGTGGTGGCCAGCCCCGCGCCCGCCCCGGCCTTCTTCGCCCGCTCGCACTTCGTCGATATGACCAACGAAGAAAAGCTGAGCGCGCCGTCGTTTGAATCGTTCACGGCCGGTGTCACCGTCGGCACCTCGCAATATCGCACTGCACCCAGCATCGTGGCCGCCGATCTCGATTTCGAGACGGCCTACCTGCGCCCCGAAGACCCCTTGCGCCGAATCACCCGCACGCAGGTGGTGCTCGGCCTGGGCATCAGCGCCGAGATGGTGCAGGCGCAATTGCATCGTGGGGCCGCCGCGCGCTCGGCCCTGCGTGTGCAGGATCGCTTGCAGTCCAAAGTCAACCGCAAGGTCAAGGTGGAGACGGGCGCGTAATTCAGTGATTCGCTGTGAGGGTAAAGCAGTGGGCTTACCTCAGATCAAGCTCATTTGTGAGCCTGCTGCTTTACCCCTACACGCAACAACGGAAATTCAAATGGCTCAAGTTCCCAAATATCGCTTTCTGCCGTGGACGCGGCGCGGCATGGCCTCCGAGGTGCAGCAGGCCGACACGGGTAACGCATTGCCGGCGCGCGCCGCATTGCCCGTGGCCATCACCATCAGCAACATTGCACCCGTCGGTGTCAACTTGAATTTGTATGGCCCCGGCGATGTGCTCGGCATCGACCCGCGCCTCATCGTCCGCGTCGAGCCACGGCCGTTCGTGGCCGATTTCGAGCCCAATTACCTCGCGGCCATCGAGTTCGATCTGCCCGATTTTCCGTGGATGTTCACCCCGGCCCGCGCGGATGCGCAAAACCATTTGCGGCCGTGGCTGGTGCTGGTGGTGCTTGATAAGGCGGTGGTTGCGCCGCCCAGGGTCAATCGTGGCGCGCCGTTGCCGACGATCACCGTGCCGGCTGCGGTCAGTGCACAGGAGTTGCCGGACCTGGGCGAATCGTGGGCGTGGGCGCACACCCAGGTGATGAGCGAGGCCAGCCAGCCGCAGGCATTGGAAGCGGAGATGACAGCGGCACCCCACTTGAATGTTTCCCGGCTGTTGTGCCCGCGCCGGCTTGCACCCAATCGGCAATACATGGCCTGTCTGGTGCCGGCTTTCGATTTGGGTGTGCAGCGCGGTTTGGGACTTACACCCCAGGGCGATATCGCTAGGCCAGCCTGGGACCCTGCTGCCAGTATCGATGTGAAACTGCCGCTCTACTTTCATTGGGAATTTTCAACTGGCTCGGTGGGTGATTTCGAGGAGTTGGCCCGTCGACTGACGCCGATCAAGATGCAGGGCGATGTGGGCCGGCAGCCGATGTATATCGGCGAGGCCGGTGAAGGCCTGCCCCATAAGTTGCCCAACGATCATCCCGCGGCTTACACGATGATGGAAGGCGCATTGCGCGCACCTAAAGCCAGTAACAGCACACTGGCCGACATTCCCGCTGACATCCAAGCCGGATTGCAAGCTGCGGTGAACGCGCCCACGGCCGTGGCCACCACCACAGGAACCAACCCATCCACCGGCACGCTCGCGCCGCCGATCTACGGCCAGTGGCAGGTGAACAAACACAAGCTGGAGCCGGCCAGCCTGCCGTGGTTGCGCCAGCTCAACCTCGACCCGCGCATGCGTAGCGCGGCGGGTTTGGGGGCTGAGGTGGTGCGCGCCAATCAGGAAAGCTTCATGCAGACCGCCTGGGAGCAGGTGGGCGATGTCATCAAGGCCAATGAGCGTTTGAATTGGGGCCGGCTGGCGCTGGATATGGCCCGCCGGGTCTATGCCCGCCACTACAACACGCTTGCCCCAGAGCGCTTGATGCAAGTGACGCAGTCCCTGTTTGCAAAAGCCACCTTGAATGACGGCACCGTGATCACCACTGTGAGTGCGGCCATTCAAAAGACCAGCCTGCCCGATGCCAGCTTCGACCCGGCCCTGCGCCGCCTGACCAGCCCGCAGCGGCCGTGGATGAAAGCCGTGGCGCGGCGCGGCAACTTCGCCCAGCCGGGTTCACGCGCGGCCAAAGTCTCGCTCAGCAGCGCTATCCTGACCCGCAAGGTCGCGGCCGACCCGGCCGACTTCGTGCCGGATGGGTTGGCCGGGGCGGCGTTGCTGGATGGGTTGACACCGACGGCCAACACGACGGTGGACTTAAATCCGCTGGGTATTCAGGTGCAGCTCTCCAGCGAGGGGTTGAGCCGGATGAAAACAGTGCGCGGCCAGCTCGTGAATCTGCAACCACATACTGCGCCGACGTTGCAAATCCGCGGCAATATTGCCACGGGCGGCCTCATCACCGACACCCACCTGGGCAAGCTGCGCGACCTTCAGGCTGATGTGCTTGCCGCGGGCCAGGATGCAGGCCGGGTGAATATGACCGTGCTCGCGTCGGCGCTGGTCACGCGAGCCAGCAGCACCGCCAATATTGCCGCGCTCATGGTCAATGCCGAGGCTGATGCGCCGGCAAGCGTGGGCTGGCTGCAGGTGGAGCGCGATGGCGAATTGGTGTGGCGCACGCGCAAGACCGATCTCGGCATCACCGTGGCCAAACTCGGCACCGGCTTGAAAGGCAATAACCTGCCCGCGCTGCAAGCCGTGCTCGGCCGCCTGCAATTGGGCGCGCTCTCGACAAAAATGGAAGAGGGTGTGCCCGAGATCACATTGGAACACGGCGACCCCATTGTGCGCAAACGGCCGCTCATACGTCGAGACCGGCCAGCACGGCCGGCCAAAACTTTGACCACCACCTTGCGGCCACCCATCGTGGATGTGGAGCCGGTGCAGCGCTTTGATGACGCGTTCACCGAGATGAGCAAGATGCTGGGCTTGAGCCTGCCCGCGCCCGTTGCGAGCTTTGCCAGCTTCGATGTGGCCGTCGCACGCCAGGCCGTGATCACCCAGATTCGGCCCGACACCACCATTCCGCCGCGCATGCGTGGCCTGTTGGGCGTGGCCGGCCACACGGGTTGGAGCGATGTGGCGGGGTTGACGACGCTGCCGACCTTCGACCGGATCATGGCCGCCCCGGAGATCGAAGGGCCGATGTATGAATATTTGGTCAAGTATGACCGTGATCGCTTTTTGCCCGGCATCGGTCAGATCCCAACCGATAGCATCACCCTGCTGGAGACCAACCCGCGTTTCATCGCCGCGTTCATGGTCGGCCTCAACCACGAGATGAATCGCGAGCTGCTATGGCGCGAATATCCCACCGACCAACGCGGCACCATCATGCGCTATTTCTGGGACTGGGCTGATGGTCTGCCTGATTTGCAATCGCGTATTCACCAGTGGACGTTTGGCGCGGCGGCCGGTGACCTGGGCAACCCGACTCAACTTCGTGGCAGCGCCGCCGGCGGCCAGATCGTGTTGCTCCTGCGCGGCCAACTCATCCGGCGCTATCCCAATCTGCAAATCTATGCCTGGCGTTCGGTGAATGGGTTGCTCAAGCCAGCGCCCGGACCCAACGACATTGCCGCGCCGGTGTTCGCGGGCCAGTTCGACCCCGATGTGAGCTTCGCCGGCTTTGCACTGACGGACGCGCAATTGGCCGAGGGCGACGGTTGGTTTTTCGTGCTGCAGGAACAACCTAGCGAGCCGCGCTTTGGCCTGGACGAGCCGAACCCGAATCAACCCCAACCAGCCAGGCCGACCAACTGGTTGAATGCCACCTGGTTGCAGGCCGGCACGAGCAACGGCTTCTACATCAAGCTGGCCGGCAATCCTTTGCTCGGTCACACCATTCCTGCACTGCCCACACCGAATGGGACCAGGTTCGGTGAAAACGCCGCGCATCAGGCCGGCATCTTTCTACAACGGCCCATGCGCGCCGCCATTCACAGCAAGCAAATGCTGTCGTGAGGTTTCCATGTCACAACACGCAACACACAACTCCAGAGCCATCCCGGATTTCACCGCCGTCAACCAGACCCGCCGCGCCATCGACGAGGGCAACGCCGCTCTGACCGCCAATACGTTGCAGTTGGCGCAGGCCCGTGCGATGCGCGACCGACTGGCCAGCGCAGGCGGCACCGTTGCTCAGATCAAGGCGCAGGATCTCGAGATTGCGCGGCTGATCAAGCTTCAACGCGACCTGACCGCCGCGCTTGATGCCGACGCCAAACGTGTGCGTGAGCAGATTGAGCAAGCTTTGGCGGCACTCCAACTTGAATCTCGCGTGACGGCGTTGCAGGGCAATCTGCCGGTGATGTTGTTGCCGGTGCGTCTGGAGACACGCTTCGTCCATGCCAACACGTCCACTGGCGAGACCGAGCTGCGCATTCGCATCTACCCCGACCAGATGCATGTGAATCGGCACGAGCCCGAGCTCACCCCGGCCGAGGACGCGGCTGCGCGCTGGTACTGGACCGAGCGGTGGGAGGACGCATCGGCGCTGACGGCCAATGGCGTGTGGACGGCCCTGGCCAATCAGTTTGGGCCGGCGCGGGCAGCCTGGATGGTGCGGGTGCTGACGCCGAGCAATCTCCCGGCCATCGGCACGGCCACGCCACCGCAATTTCCATCGCTGGCACAAAAGGCCGACGCGTGGACGCGCGCGGCCTATGCCATGGCCTTGCCCGACCGCTGGGTGGCGATCGGGTATCAGGACGATGTCGAAGTCTTTCGTAAATGGGGCAACGGCGTGCCAGACACCTTGCCCGTGTCACCGGCACCCGACCCGGCTGATCTGCTGCCGCCGCCGCCCGATAACGCGCTGCCGATAGACGAGCCGATGCGCTGGGTGACCGACTATGACGCGGCGCTGGCCGTGGGCATGGCGATTACCGTGCGCGATGTCGATCTGGTGGGCGGTAACAAACTGGCCCATGGGCTCACGCGGCTGGTGGTGCTGGGAGTAGATTGGACGCTGAGCCCGGAGCAGACTGCGTCATCGGTAGCCGAATTATTTCAAGGGCATGTGTACACCGATGAGCTGGCGTTTGTGCCGCCCGGTAGTCCCACGAACAACACCGGGGCCGTGCGAGCCGGGCTGGATCAAAGCCCCGCCGCGCTGCTGGCTCAGTTCGACCCGAATGTGCCAGTGCCAACAATTGCGGCCTCTCCCGCGGCCTCGTTGGTCAGCCAGGCGCTTGGCATGTCGGCGGAGCAAACAGGTTTGCAACGCGTACCCGGCGCAACGCAGCGCGAGCAGGACACGGCCTCGCACATGCTGAATGCGCTATGGCGGGCTACATTGGGCTACTACCTCGATGAGTTGTTCAACGCGGCGGGTGATGCCGCTGACAGCAAGCCGCTGATGAGCGACCAGAAGATTGCCCAGGCCCGTGACCATGTGGTGAAGTTTCTGCGGCCGGGTGGTCCCTTGCCGACAATGCGGGTGGGCAAGCAGCCATATGGAATTTTGCCGGTGGTGGCTCACACGTTCATGCCCACGGCACAAGACCCCTTCAGCGGTGATCTATACAACCTATTGAGCAAGCTGCGGCCATTTTGGGCGCGTGGAGTTGGGCGTGTGCCGAGGCTGGCCAGTGCTGCGACTCGGGACCAGTTGGAAGCGACGCTGCTGGAGATGTTACGCACCACGCCGCTCTCGTCCACGGCGCGCTTTCGGCGCAGCTACAGCTCTGCCCTCGTCGCGAATGGGCAGGGGCTGAATGCATTTGCCGAGCTTCAGGCCGATGTGATGAACCGCGTGGTCGGCCCGCATCTGGGCTGGACAAAGCCGCCGCGCCTGACCGAGTTTGTGAGTGAGATGCGCAGCTACCCCCTGCCCGCGCCGTGGGTGCAACCGAATGGGGTGTCCGATAGCGCGCCATTAGCCGACAACTACATCCAGACTATTACTACAACCCTGCGCACCAGTCAGGATGCGCGCGCGGCGCTTTCGGCGATGGAGCAACACGCTTCGTTGTTGCAAACACTGCTGGCCCATGCCGCGCTGGAGGAGATTGACGACAGCGCCGGCAAATTCGTCGATCTGCAAAATAGACTGGCCGGTGCATTGGCACAACCGCTGGCTCGCAAAGCCGGGTTGCGCAGCGGCGAGATGACCTTCATCGAGCCCTTGCCGGCGCGCCAGAATAGCGCCACGCCCCAGACCGCGCCGGTATTCACCCGCCGCGAGATGGCCCAGGTGATTTTGCCGCGAGTGAATGCGAATCTGACCGTGTCTGAGCATGTGTCCGCGGCACTGCGGTCCGGCGCACTCACTGAAGTGGAGCTGGCCAATCTGGCTGAATTTTTGCAAAGTCTGGAGGTGTTGCGCACGCGGCCATCGGCCGAGCTGGAGCGCGCGTTTGTCGGGGCCATCGATTGCTACTCGCACCGCCTCGATGCGTGGTACACCTCATTGGCGACACGGCAGTTAAGCGAATTGCGTAAGACTCAGGCCGCTGGCCTCTACGTGGGCGGCTACGGCTGCGTCGAAAATTTGAAGCCGGATACACAACCGGACAGCCTGGGCTACCTGCACGCACCCTCATTGCCCCAGGCGATGACGGCGGCTGTGTTGCGCAGCGGCCACCTCAGCCACCAGACCGGCGACGGGGCGGGTGCGAGTGGGCCGACGCCGTTCAACATCGACATGCGCTCCGAGCGGGTGCGCGGCGCGCTCACTCTGCTGAATGGTGCGGCGCAGGGACAGCCACTGGCGGCGTTGCTGGGCTATCGCTTCGAGCGAGCCTTGCGCGAGCGCAAGCCGACACTGGCCAGATTTATTTTGCCGTTTCGTGTGCTGTTTCCGTTGCGCCCCGATACCAACCTCGTAAACGCGCCATCGACGCCGTCGAGCCCGCCGACGGAGAGTGTGGCCGTGCGCGATGTCGTGGATGGCGTGACCTTGCTGGAGCGCTGGCGCAACGAGCGCGCGACCGTGCTGAGCCGGCTTACCCTGCCACCGGGCGCGGACGCGGCCGGGCTGAGTGCGGAGCTGGATCGGCTGGCTGATCTGTGGGATGCGGCCAGTGATGTGATGATGGCCGAGGCGGTGTATCAAACTGTGCAGGGCAATTACGAGCGCGCCGGTGCAGCTCTGGCTACGCTGGACCGGCAGGAGCGACCGCCTGAGCCGGCGGTGGTGAAGACGCCGCGCACCGGCCGGGCTTATTCACAGCGGGTCATGATTTTGCTGGGCAGTGATGCGCCTGCGCCAGGTTGGGGCAACCTGATGGATGCGCGCGCGCGGGCCGAGCCCCGTTTGAACACCTGGGTGGGTGCGCTGCTGGGCCTGCCCGCCCACATGAGTTTTGCAGCGCGCGTGCTGAAGCGGGCCGATGCCAGTGCCCCGCCGGTT
>JBBQST010000175.1:0-9090 GCA_038213625.1 Thermoflexales bacterium | reverse complement strand
TCCTGGCGTTTTGGTGGATTTTCGCATTCGTGATCCTTATTTTCGTGCCTATGGGGCGGGTCTCAGACTCGCCCCTACGGAAATCCAGCACAAAACAAGGCTGGAAATGAAGATTGCCACTTTTTGAGAATGCACCCGTCTCTTGGTTGGAGTCCATCTCCTGCGCCCTCTCGCACTAAAATTGATTCCATGCAAACCACTCGCTTTCGTTCCGTCCTGTTACGCGTCTTGCTCTCGCTGGTCGTGTTGATAGGGTTGGCCCCGTCCCTCTCGCAACCTGCGCAAGCCCAGTCCAATGCCCCGCGCTTCTGGGCCGTCGCCGCTCCGTTTCCCACCGTGGCCGACGGCATCACACTGAAGGCCTTGCAAAACTTTTGGCAGGGCAATGCCGAAGCGCTGGCCTCGGTGTCGAACAACGGCGCAGAACCCACCCTGTTTCTCACCGACGAGAGCTTGGGCGCACTGACCTCGTTGTTGGGCGAGCCCAGTAATGATGCCCTGATCCAGGTGGTTGCGCCTGAGGATCTGTTGGCCGCAGCCTGGGAGGCGCGTCCGGCCTCGCTGGCGGTCTTGCCGTTTGACCAGTTGGAGTCGCGCTGGAAGTTGTTGCAAGTCGATGGAGTCAACCTGTTCGACAAGCAGGCCGATGTGAGCAAGTACCCACTGCGCACCGACGGCAGCGCCAACCGCGATGTGAACCAGATGGCTGTGGTGGCCATGACCGGCGTCACTGCGCTTGTGCGTGGCACGGCCGTGCAGATGGAGAAGAAGGGCGTGCTGTATCCCGGCGCGAAGGTTCGAGACTGGCTGCGCTCGGCCGATATCGCCCACATCAGCAATGAAGTGTCGTTCTGGGATCAGTGCCCCCGGCCCACCTTCAACGACGGCGTGACCATGTGCAGCAACCCCAAATATCTGGAGCTGTTGCAGGATATGGGCACCGACGTGATCGAGCTGACTGGCAACCATTTGTGGGATCGCGGTGTGCAAAATTTGTCCAGCACGCTCAAGATCTATGACGACCTGAAGTGGCCTTATTTCGGTGGCGGCAAGACCGCGGCCACTGCGCTCGATCCGGCATTCTTCGAGGTGGGCGGGAACAAGATCGCGTTTGTCGGCTGCAATTGGTTCGGCTCAAATTGGGCCACGGACACCAAGCCAGGTTCGGCCCGCTGTGGAGCCAAAAACCCGCGCAGCCTCGATCTCATCGTGCCGCTGATTCGGCAGCTGAAATCCGAAGGCTATCTCGTCATCGCCACGCTTCAATATCTTGAACTCTATGATTACAAGGCCTCGGCCCAGCAGGTGAAGGATTTCCACGCCCTGCGCGATGCCGGCGCCGTGGTGGTTAACGGCAGCCAGGGCCACCACGCTCAGGGCTTCGATGTCGATGCCAACGGCTTCGTGCACTATGGCACCGGCAATTTCTTCTTTGGGGATCAGGCCGGCGTCGGCACCCACCAGAGCTTCGTAGACCGGCATGTGTTCTATAACGGTCGCTATCTCGGCGTCGATCTGCGCACCGCCTACATCGAAGACTACTCGCAACCCGTGCCCATGTTGCCGCCCGCCCGCGCCAAGTTGCTCAGCACCCTGTTTGCCGCCAGCGGGTATTAGGACAGATTGAGCGATGTCAGAAGTCAGATGTCAGACTTCAGAATCTGACATCTGACCTCTGATTACTTTTTGCTCACATTTCAGTCGCGGGTTCGGGTATGGTTTGGAAGGAGGCTGAGGGGATTTAAATTCCAGATCATCTCTCCAAGAGAAAGAACATGAAAATTACACAAACACTCGGGCTGATGGCATTGTCTACGGCCCTGCTTGCCGCCTGCGCCGCGCCGCCAGCAGCCAACTCCACCGCTGCCAGCAGCCAGCCGGTTGCCCCCACCGGCGTCACCGTCCGCGTCAGCATCATTCCCAACACCATCGGCGCGCCGCTGTATGTGGCCTTTGTCAAAGGCTACTTTGCCGAAGAGGGCATGAACGTGCAGCTTTTGCCGGTTGAGAGCGGCTCGGACACGTTTACCACCATGGCCAGCGGCAATGCCGATGTGGCATTTGGCGGCATCAGCGCCGGCATGTTGAACGCCGTTTCGCGCGGCATCGACTTCGAGATTGTTGCGCCATTGCATACCGAGCGGCCACCGGTAGCCAGCCCGCTTGTGGTCAGCAAGAAACGCTTTGACAGTGGTGAGCTCAAGGATGTGGCCGCGCTCAAAGGCAAGAAAATTGCCGTGAACAGCGCCCAGACTGCAACGATGTGGTGGTTGAAGGAAGCGCTGGCCAAGGCCGGGTTGGATGTCAACAAAGATGTCGAGGTGATTGCACTGCCGTTTGGGCAGATGGCCGCGGCGTTGGAGTCGAGCTCGATCGACGCCGCCATCCTGACCGAGCCGGTGACGACCGGGGCCGAACAAAAGGGCCTGATCGTCCGCATCAGCGAGGACTTTATTAATGGCTTCACACCCACGGTGCTCTACTTCAACAAGGACTGGGCGACCAAGAACCCAGAGCTGGCCCAGAAGTTTGTAAAGGCCTTTTTGCGCGGCGCGCGCGATCTGAACGATGATGGCTGGACCAATGATAAGAACCTGGCTGCCATCGAACAGGTCACCAAGGTGCCGGTGGCCGTGCTCCAGGTGGCGCGCCACTCGTTTCACGATCCCAACGGTGTAGTGCCGGTGCAGGACCTGATGGCGCTGCAAGCGTTCTTTCGCACGCGTGGCGATCTCACCTACGACACAGACATCGACCTGACCCGCTTCATCAACACCAGCTATGCCGAAAAGGCCGTGGCTGAACTGGGCGGCAAGGTCGAGTTCAAATAAGCGAAGAGCGAAGAGCGAAGAGCAAAGAGCGAAGAGCGAAGAGCAAAGAGCAAAGAGCGAAGAGCGAAGAGCAAAGAGCAAAGAGCGAAGAGCGAAGAGCGAAGAGCGAAGAGCGAAGAGCGTTTGAAAGCTCACAGCTCACAGCTCACAGCTCACAGCTCACAGCTCACAGCTCACAGCTCACAGCTCACAGCTCACAGCTCTCTTCATGATTACCGCACACCAACTCACCAAGGTATTTGCCGGGCCAAATAACACGGCTATACCCGCACTAGGCCCGCTGGATCTATCCATCGCGGCCGGTGAGTTTGTGTGCATCGTCGGCCCCAGCGGTTGCGGCAAGAGCACTTTGTTGCGGCTGATCGCGGGGTTGGAATCACCCAGCAGTGGAACATTGGCCGTGCAATCTGACACCATCGACACCCGTGACACCGCTGACACGTCCGTTCCTCCTCCCACCCTTGTTTTTCAGGGCGATTCTACGTTCCCCTGGCTGACCGTCTACGAGAATATCGAGTACGGCCTGAAGATGCGTAACGTGGAGCGCGATCAGCGTGAGGCCACAGTGAACCGGATGTTGCAACTGGTCGGCCTCACCGCCTTTGCCGAGGCGTATCCCTACCAACTCAGCGGCGGCATGAAACAACGTGTCGCCCTGGCCCGAGCCTGGGCGGCCGATCCCGCTATTTTGCTGATGGACGAGCCCTTTGGCGCACTGGATGAACAAACCCGCCAGTTGCTGCAAGCCGAGCTTTTGCGTATCTGGGAGCAAGATACCAGCAGCCAGCAACCAGCGACCAGCCCCCCTCGCAAAACCATCCTGTTCGTCACGCACTCCATCGACGAAGCACTGATTCTGGCCGACCGGGTGTTGATGATGAGTGCGGCACCGGGGAAGATCAAGGATGAAATCGCGGTGCCGTTTGCCCGGCCTCGCACGGTCGAAACCCTCAAACGCAACGCCGAGTTTGGCGAACTGAACTATCGCGCGTGGCAGGCGTTGAAAGACGAAGTGAAGATTCGATAGTGAAAAACCTTTCCGTCATCATCAGCTTTACTATTTGCCTTGTAGCTCCACTCATGCCAAATTGAGCGCCACATGGATATTCTGCTCGGCCTCGATCTGGGCACCAGCAACTGCAAGGCCCTGGCGATGACCACGGCCGGCCCTGTGCTGGCCATCGCCAGCGCTCCCACGCCATTTTTGCCGGTGGATGTGTCGGTGGTCGGTGCCGCGCCCGAATTGGATGCTGATGTGATCTGGCACTTATGTATCCAGCTCATTCGAGATGTGCAAGCGCAGGTGCGAGATCAAATCCCCCAGGCCAGGTTCATTGGCCTAAGCGCTGCCAGTCTGGCCGAGAGTGTGGTGCTGGTCGATGCCGATGGCAACCCGACCACGCCTGTCATCATCTGGCACGACCTGCGCACGCTACCGTGGCTGGCATGGTGGCGCCAACACCTCACGCCGCTGGAGATCTATCAGCGCACCGGCCTCTCGTTCGATCATATCTACTCGGCCTGCAAGTTGCAGTGGACGCGCCAGCATCGTCCCGCCGCATTTGCGCAAACCACGGCGTTCCTGGGCCTGGCGGATTGGATCACCTTTAAGTTGTGCGACGTGCTCGGCATGTCGTGGACAATGGCCTCGCGCACGATGCTGTTCGATCCGTCTGCACATGCGTGGTCGGCCGACCTGTTTGCGCTGGCCGATATTCCCATGCGACTTGCCCCGCCGTTGATGCCCAGTGGCACGGTCGTGGGCAAGCTGACTGCGCGTGCGGCACAACAAACGGGGTTGCCCATCGGCATGCTCGTCAGCGCCGGTGGGCACGACCATGTGTGCGGCGCGCTGGCGGCCGGTGTCGTGGAGCCAGGCAGTATGCTGGATTCAGCCGGCACCGCCGAAGCATTCATGGTCACCCTCGATCAACCTGCGCTGAACGTGGCAGAACCGCCGGGCCTGGGTTGCGGCTGCCATGTCGCCCGGGGTCGCTATTACCTGATCGGCGGCATTTTAGGTGGTGGTGCAGTGACGTGGCTGGCTGAGACGCTGAACGTTAGTGCGGATGCGCTGCCGCAATTGATGGCCGCTGCCGCCCAGTCCCCCATCGGCGCGAACGGCGTCTGGTTTTTGCCCTACCTGCGCGGCAGCGGCCCACCCAAACGCGATCCGCAAGCCTTCGGCGCGTGGATTGGCTTTCGCCTCAAAAGCACGCGGGCAGATCTGGTGCGGGCCGCGCTGGAGGGGTTGAGCTTTGGCTTTCGCAAAGTCGTTGGCGGCATGCAAACACTGGCCGGCATTCAAGTGAATGAAATTCGGGCCGTGGGTGGCAGCACGCACAACGCTGTCTGGCAGCAGATCAAAGCCGATGTGCTGGGCTTGCCCATCGTGGTGCCTGAAGTGGCTGAGGCTGTGGCGCAAGGCGCGGCGTTGCTGGCAGGTATCGGTGCCGGCGTGTATGCAGACGAGCGCGATGCCGCCAACCAGGTGCAGGGGAAGGTGACACGCTATGTGCCGGATGCAGCCCGGCATGACGCTTACACCCAGTTGTATCAACGCTGGTCGCAGCTTTACCCCGCATTGGAATCGCTGATCATTTAACCTTCGCGCGTTTATACACATATATGCAACCTCAGATTCTCTCCCTCGGCGACATTCTGGTCGAAGTGATGCGCAAGGCATTGGACCAGCCGCTGGATGCGCCGGCCGATTTCACAGGCCCGTATCCCAGCGGCGCATCTGCCATCTTCACCGATGCGGCTGCACGGCTGGGTGGTTCGTGTGGCTACATCGGCGTGGTCGGTGCTGATGAGTTCGGCACGTGTGTGATGCGACGGCTGCAAGACAGTGGGGTTGATATCACTCACGTGCGGCGTGCCGCCGGCCACACCACCGGCATTGCCTTTGTCATGTATCGCAGCGACGGCTCCCGCCAGTTTGTGTTTAGCCTGGCTCAATCTGCCGCGGCGTTACTCACCCCTGACGATGTGCCGGTAGACACGGTGCGTGCTGCAAAATTTGTGCACATCACCGGCTCTGCGCTGTCCATTAATCCCAGCGTGCGGCAGGCGTGCTATCGGGCCGTGGCATTGTGCAAAGCGGCGGGTGGCCGGGTCAGCTTCGACCCCAACGTGCGCCCGGAATTACTGGGCGGCATGGACCCACTGCGCGAGATTGTGAGACCGGTGCTGGATGCGTGTGATGTGTTGCTGCCGAGCAGTGCCGAGGCGCTGCTGTTGATGAATGAAAACGATGAAGGCGATGAAGGCGAAACCAACGATGCCGATGCCGCCTGTCAAAACCTGATCGCGCGCGGCATTCCCATTGTCGCCCTGAAACGCGGCGCACTAGGTTCGCGAATATTTACCCGCGATGAGGTGTTTGATGCGCCACCCATTCAAGTCACCGAGATCGACCCCACGGGGGCTGGAGATTGCTACGGCGGCGCGTTCATCGTAGGGCTGCTACACGGCTGGGAGCTGCGCCGCATTGCGCGCTTCGCCAACATTGCGGGTGGGTTGGCTGTGACGCAGCAGGGGCCGATGGCAGGGTCGCCGACGCTGGAACAGGTTTTGGCGTATCTTTGAGCGCGCACAGACATTTCAGGTGAAGTGATCCATGCGTTGAAATGGGTGCTGGAAATTTGCAAAAGGTTATGCCGGCAGTGGGCTCAAGTAAAATCACGGCATCACCTGCTGGTATCTGCAAAAGCAGAAATTTGAATGTCACTCGAACACGTCAGTCAATCCATGCGTTGGCATTCCACGATTGTGGGAGAGATAGCGTGTCAATTGATTTGCGTCATGCTGCCCGAACTCAAGAACTACTTCACGTAGAAACACAAAATAAAATATGGCTAATCTTGTAAACGCATGGAAGATCATTCCAATTAACGAACTCAGCAAAGTGCGCAAGGACGATGCACTGGAAATCTCGATGGAACAGGGGCGCGTGTTTGTAGGTTGGGGCGCCATCGGCAATATCGTAACTGGGCGTATTGATGACACCGATGTCATGGAAATTGCACTCAAGCGCGCCTATCCCGGCGGCAATAACCTGAACAACGGCATCCGCGCCTTGATGAACTTTGCCTACCTGGTTGTGCCTGGGGACATTGTCCTGATCATGGGCAACACAAAGTCAGCGCTGTGCGTGATTGACGGCGACTATGAATACGAGGACAGCACACATTTTGGCATGCCGGAAGGCTATGACCATCAACGGCACATTAGCGTCATCTCACGGGATACCCGCGAGGTCGAACGAGTAGAGAGCATGTGCAGTGGCTTTGACGGCAGCCAATACGTCACGGTTAGGAAATCTAAATACCCCGTGGATCCCGCCGTGGTGCGACGAGAAAAGTAATCGAATCATCGCTAGCGAATGGGATCATGCACCGTCACCAGCTTGGTGCCGTCGGGAAACGTGGCCTCCACTTGCACGTCGTGAATCATCTCGGCGATTCCGTCCATCACATCGGCGCGCGTCAGAATGTGCGCGCCGTCATTCATGATCTGGGCCCACCTTGATGATGCGGCCGTCCTTGATGCCGATATCGCCCTTGACGATGCCCCAGTGATCTATGATGACGGCGTTGGTGATGAACAAGCCCAACGCAGCGTTGGAATCGAGCGCGCCGCTGCGGATCGCGGTGTTGCTCTGGCCCATGCCATCGCGGATCACCTTGCCGCCGCCGAACGTGACCTCATCGCCATACACCGTGAAATCGCGCTCCACCTCAATGACGAGCTCGCTATCGGCCAGCCGGATTCGATCTCCGGTGGTGGGGCCGTAGAGGTCGACGTAGACGTTGCGAGGAATGCTTAGGGTCCGGCCGCCGGCGTAGGCCACCAGATTGACTTCCTTCTCGTCGCCGGGCTCGAAGCGCACCGAGGTGCCGGCGGGAATATTCAGCCCCATGCCATAGGCCTGGGCGCGTTCAAAGTGCAGGGCCGGGTTGACCTCGAAGAAGTGGTCGTGGCTGCCGACCTGGACGGGCCGGTCGCCGGTGTGCTGCACCAGCATCACCGCCGTCGCACGATCCACGTTGGCCGCGATGGTGGCCGGGTGACCGGCGGCCGGTGTGCCGTCTGAGGCGTCTGCAAGGAAGTATTCGCCGGGGTGACAGGGTTGTGGAAAAGCGAAAGCGGCTCTCCGGAGTAAAGCGGGAAAGAGGGACATAAGAGGGCAAGATGATAAGCTAGTGGGATGAGCACGGATGAGCAGGAATGGGCGACGCTGGAAGCGGTGTTGGGAATCGCTGGGGTGCAAGTCACGGGTTGGCAGTATCAAGGGACCCACACGATACGCGTGCGAGTCAAGTCAAAGAATGAAATGGGGGTGTGCCCCGATTGCAGCAAGGTGTGCACACACGAACATGATGTTGGGCATGAGCAACTGGTGCGAGATTTGCCGATGTCCGGCAAGCGCTGTTGGTTGATCTACCGACCGCGGCGATATGGGTGCAAGCGTTGCGAGCGAACATTTGTGGAGCGGGTGGGTTGGAAGTCGCCGGATTTGAACTACACGCTGAGATATGAAGCATACATCTATGAGCAGGGGCGGCGAGAAAGCATGGCGGATGTGGCCCGTGAGGAACAATTGAGTGAAGCGGTCGTGGGCAGCATCTTTGAGCGCGGGGCAAAAAAACGTTGCCCTCCATGGATATCCAGTCGTGAGCAAGCTGTGTTTTGATGAGATTGCCTCGCATAAAGGACATGGACACTATCGACTGGTGATTTCATCACCCGAGTTAGGAATTGTGTTGGATGTACTGGCAGATCGTAAGAAAGAGACCTTGGAAGCCTGGTTTTTAGCGCGTGGCCCGGCTTGGTGTGGGGCGGTGACGAGTTATTGCGCAGACATGTGGGATGCCTATCATGGGGGAGCCCAAGCACACCTGCCGAATGCCATACCTGTCGTGGATCGCTTTCATGTCATGAAGAATCTGAATGACGCAATCAGTCAAACTCGCCGCAAGGTTCAGAAGACATTGGGTGAAGCGACCAACACACACTTGAAAGGAATCCGCTGGCTGTTGGTGCGCAACCGGATTGATTTGACCGATGAGCAACGCCAACAACTCGATCAGATGCTCACGTATGCTCCCGAACTCAAGACCTGCTACGAACTCAAAGAACGCTTCCGTGAAATCTTCAATACCCAGTTCGCTTACGACGAAGCCAAAGCGAAACTCGATGATTGGATGACTCAGGCCATCGCGACTGGATTTTCTGCCATGAAAACGTTTGTCAA
>JBBQST010000174.1:0-9109 GCA_038213625.1 Thermoflexales bacterium | reverse complement strand
ACTCTGGTTTACAGAGTCGGCTGAAGCCTCCATTCCAAAAACCTAAGGTAATCAGAGCGATTCTCTAATGATTCAGGGAATTTTTACTGGCAGGTGCCCAAGAAGCCAGGACAACACACATGAATTTTTCGGGCTGAATGTGAAAGCCGGCGTGCCCTGGACACATGTAAAGCGCCGGGTGCCGTGGCGGTGGAAAGAGCTTGGTAAATGGGCTTAAACGCATTTTTTAAGACGACGCGCCGTCGCAATGACCTTAAATTTGAAAGCGTTTTAGGACAGAGATATTGACAAACGCCTGTTCAACCGCTATCTTTCGGCCCGTTCAAATTTAATAGTTCGCAAGCAACTCATCCAGAGAGGTGGAGGGAACGGCCCTATGAAACCTCGGCAACCTAACCGGTTAACTCGCAAGTTTTAATCGTATGTAAGGTGCCAATTCCGTCAGAGAAAAGTCTGGAAGATGAGAGAGCTCTAGCAGTGCCTATGCCTTGTTATCGCCCTCTTGTCAGCCGACATGAGGGCGATTTTTTATCCAGCCTCGTGAGGTTGACCGCAGTTGCCGATGGACTTCTGAACAGGGTTGAAGATCGTTTGGATCGCTCGTTCACTAAAGGAGTTTCAGAATGGTTCAGTCATCTCAGTTTTTTGGATCGTCTCGCCTCTCACGCCGGGCTCTGGCCGTCGGCACCGTCGCCCTTATTTTGTCGGCCTGCGCCGCGCCACCTGTTGCGGCACCTGCGGCGAACACGAGCGGTGCCGCTGCGCCAGCCGCCGCTGCCAAGCCCACCGAGATTCGTCTCGACTACGCCACTTATAACCCTAGCAGCCTGGTGCTGAAGAAGGAAGGTTGGCTGGAAGAAGCGTTGAAGGCGGATGGCATCACGGTCAAGTGGACACTGAGCGCGGGCAGCAACAAGGCCAATGAACTGGTCAACAGCAACAGCTCGGACTTCGGCTCCACCGCCGGTGCCGCTGCTTTGCTGGCCCGCACCAATGGCGTGCCACAGAAGACGGTGTATGTCTATTCCAAGCCGGAGTGGACGGCGCTGGTGGTGCCGGCCGAATCGACCATCAAGACGGTGGCCGAGCTGAAAGGCAAGAAGATCGCCGTGACACGCGGCACCGACCCCTTCTTCTTCCTGCTGCGCAGCCTCAAGGAAGCTGGCTTGAGCCAGAGCGATGTCGAGATTGTGAACCTGCAACACGCCGATGGCCGGCTGGCCCTGGAGCGCGGGCAGGTGGATGCGTGGAGCGGCCTCGACCCGCACATGGCTTCGGCCGAATTGACCAGCGGCGCCAAGCTGCTGTATCGCAACATCGACTTTAATACGTTTGGGACCCTGAACGTGCGCGAGGACTTTTTGCAGAAATATCCGGCCTATGTGCAGAAGGTGATTGAGCAGTATGAGCGCGCGCGCAAGTGGATTCTGGAGAACCCGGACGAGGCTGCCAAGATTTTGTCCGAGGCCGCCAAGATTGATGTGTCCATCGCCAAGAAGCAATTGACCGAGCGCACCGTGCTGGACAAGGATGTGGGCATCCCCGGCGACGCGCTTTACAAGGCATTGGAAGCCGTGGTGCCGATTCTGACCAGCGAGAAGCTGGTGGCCGCCGACACCGACCCGCAGAAGGCGCTGGATAGCTTGATTGATGCGACGGAAGCGAAAGCCGTTGTGAAGTAGGAAGATGAGGGGGCGGAAAGATGGCGGCTGGTGATTGGCAGCTGGCGGCTGGCGGGCGGAGAATGTGCCAGTTGCCAGCTGCCAGCTGCCAATCACCAGCCGCCTTCCCCTTAAAATATGCAAGTGACTCAGATTGCCCGCCCAACCACTCCACCGGCTGCACCTGTCAAAAAAGCGGGGCAGCCGAAGCGTTTTCTGACCTTCCTGGTGCCTGTGCTCCTGCTGATTTTGTGGTTTGTCAGCACCGAAGGTTTGCGATGGTTTCCACCCAATCAGTTGCCATCGCCATTGCAGGTGTTGCGCACCGGCGGCACGCTTCTGGCCGATGGCGACCTGACCCGGCATTTGATCGCCAGTGTTGGCCGCGTGTTCGGTGGGTTTTTGATCGGCGCAATCATTGCATTACTTTTGGGGGTGTTGGTGGGCTTGTCGCGCAGTGCCGAGCAATTGCTCGACCCGACGCTACAGGCGTTGCGCAACGTGCCATCGCTGGCGTGGGTACCGTTTTTGCTGCTGTGGCTGGGCATTGATGAGGCACCGAAAATTACCCTGATCGCGATTGGCGGGTTCTTCCCGGTCTATCTCAATCTCGTCAGCGGCATTCGTCAGACCGATCGCAAATTGCTCGAAGTCGGCTACACCTTCGGCTTCACTGATCTATCGCTGATCTCGCGCATTGTGTTGCCGTCGGCATTGCCCTATCTACTGACGGGTTTGCGTGTCGGCATTGGCCAAAGCTGGCTGTTTCTGGTCGCGGCCGAACTCATCGCCTCCACTCGCGGCCTGGGCTTTATGCTCATCGATGGCCAGAACAGCAGCCGGCCAGACATCATGCTGGTCAGTATTCTGCTGCTGGCGCTGTTGGGCAAACTCTGCGATGGCGGCCTGCGCATCGCCGAGCAACGCATGTTGCGCTGGGCAGATACGTTTCAAGGCAGATAGTTTTTAGTGGTTAGTTTTTAGTTCTTAGTTAAGAAGGCGCGAAAAAGACATGTCATCAAGTAACCACTTAGCACTATCTCTAACTAACTAATAACTAAAAACTAATTACTAACAACTCGTCATGAGCAGTTCCATCAAGATCGACCACGTTTCCAAGCGTTTTGCTGAGCAGTGGATTATTCGCGACCTGGCATTTGAGGTGCGGCCGTCGGAGATTGTGTCGTTGCTGGGGCCGAGTGGTTGCGGCAAGAGCACGTTGTTGCGCCTTCTGTCCGGCCTGGAACGCGAGCACGACGGTGGCTTGTTGATTGATGGCAATGCCGTGGTTAGCGGCAAGCGCCAGTCCGCGCTCATGTTTCAGGAGCCACGCTTAATGCCGTGGCTGTCGGTGCGCGAGAACGTGTTGTTTGGCGTGCCCGCGGCCAAAGACCTCACCCGGCAAAAAGCCAATGACAAGGCCCAGGCTTTGTTGGAGCAGGTCGGTCTGGGCACATCGGCCAACCTGTTGCCCAAGCAGTTGTCGGGCGGCATGGCTCAGCGGGTGGCACTGGCCCGTTCGCTGGCGGCCGAAGCGGGGGTGATGTTGTTGGACGAGCCCTTCAGTGCCGTGGATGCGTTGACGCGGATGAGTCTGCAAGATCTGCTGCTGGGCATCTGGCAGCGCACGAAGCTGACCATGCTGCTGGTCACTCACGACATCGACGAAGCCCTGTATTTGAGCGACCGGGTTGTGGTGCTGACGGGCCGGCCCGCCAACATCAGCGAGATCGTGTCGGTGCAGTTGCCACGGCCGCGCGATCGTCGCGACCCACAACTGCTTCGACTGCGCGCCCACCTGCTGGAAGAATTGCGCATCGCAGAAACGCGCACGACTGAGCCGCCCAAGGTGACCAAGACCGGCACGCCGTTTGGAGTCTGAAACGGGCGACTGGCTGTTGGCTGCTAGCGGCCAATTGCCCGCTGCCAGCCGCCTCTCATCCCTGCCCGTAGAATAGCCGCATGTCTAACTATCCCGATGTGCAGGATTCGATTCTGGACACCATTGGTCATACGCCATTGGTGCGGCTGAACCGAGTCACACGCGGTGTTGCCCCCACCGTTCTGGCCAAAGTTGAGTTTTTTAATCCTGGCGGCTCTGTCAAAGATCGTATTGGTGTTTCGATTATTGAGGAGGCCGAGCGCAGCGGCCGGTTGAAGCCGGGTGGCACGATTGTTGAATCCACCAGCGGCAACACCGGCATGGGTCTGGCCATCGTCGCCGCCATCAAGGGTTATCGTTGCATCTTCGTCATGCCCGACAAAATGAGCAACGAGAAGATCGGCCGGCTGCGCGCATTGGGGGCCAAAGTCGTCATCACGCCGACGGCGGTGGACAAGGACGACCCGCGCAGTTACTACAAAGTGGCCGAGCGGCTGGTGCGCGAAACACCCAATGCCATTCTTGGCAACCAGTATCACAACCCCGCTAATCCCGAGATTCACTACAAAACCACCGGCCCCGAAATCTGGGAGCAGACCGGCGGCAAGATTGATGTGTTTGTGGCCGGGATGGGCACTGGCGGAACCATCACGGGGGTGTCGCGCTACCTTAAAGAGAAGAACCCCAACATTAAAATTGTCGGTGTGGATATTCAGGGCTCGCTGCTTTATGACACCTGGAAAACAGGCCGGGTGCCGCCTGATCCTATTTTGAAGACCTATAAGCTCGAAGGCATCGGCGAGGACTTCATTCCCAGCACGCTCGATCTGAGCCTGTGCGATCTGGTGGTCCAGGTCAGTGATCGCGAGAGCTTTTTGATGACCCGGCGGGTGGTGCGTGAAGAGGGCATTTTTTGTGGCGGCTCGTGTGGCGCGGCGGTGGCCGGTATGCTCAAGGCCATTCCCATGCTCAACCTCACCAGCGAGCATACGGTGGTGACGTTGTTGCCGGACAGCGGCAACAGCTACCTTAGCAAACTGTTCGACGACAACTGGATGCGCGACAACGGCTTCCTGAACACCGATTGGAACCAGGGCAATGTGGCGGATTTTGTGCACGCGCACAAGTTGCGGCCCGTCGTCACTGTGTGCGAGGATGAATCGATCTCGGTGGCCATTCGCCGCATGAAAGAGCACGATTTCAGCCAGTTGCCGGTGGTGTGCCACGATGAGAAACTGCGCGGCATTGTGACCGAAACGGATATTTTGAATTACATGCTCAGCAATTCGCACGCCAGCTTTGATGAGGTCACCGTTGCGGCGCTGAAGCGCGATGCCACCATCGTCGATGACCAGACGCCGCTGAACACGCTGAGCGATGTGCTGCAAAAGGCCAAGGCGGCCGTGTTGGTGGACTCACAGGAACACGTTCGCGGCGTCATCACCATGATCGACGTGATTGACTTTTTGGCGGCGTAGGAAGAAGGTCTGACTTCTTCCTGGAAGTCAGACCTCTGCTGATCCATGAACCCCACGGCCAACCCCTCCCAAAACACCACAGCCGAAGCCAGTGTGTCTGCCATGCGCCTGGAGCGCGCCACGGGCTGGGATGTGCTGGCCATTCGCCAGCTGGAGCGGGCTGCATTTGGGCGCGATGCCTACGATGTGCTGGCCCTTCTGGAGTTATTGCTGTCGCCGCAGATGCGCTGCTTGAAGATGGTGATGGAGTCGAAGATTGTGGGGTTTGTGGCCGGTGAACTCAACTCGCGTCAGCATGCCGGCTGGATCGTGACCTTGGGTGTGCATCCAGACTTTGCGGGCCGGGGCATCGGCAGCCGCTTGTTGCTGGCATGTGAGGCCTTGATGAAGATGCAGGTGGTCAAGCTCACCGTGCGCAAGAGCAACCAGCGCGCCATTCAGCTGTATGAGCGGCACGGCTATGTCTACGTCCATACCATCGCCCACTACTACAACGATCGCGAAGATGGCTTGTTGATGGAGAAAAGGGTTTTGTGAAGGCCGTGAAAATCGGCGTCCTGTCCGACACCCACAACAACGAAGCCAACACCCTCCGCGCGCTCGATGTGTTTCGACAGAACCAGATCACCCAACTCATTCACTGCGGAGATGTGACACGCCCGCCTGTTTTGGAGCTCTTTCGGGGCTTCGAGATGTGGCTGGTGTGGGGCAACAATGATCAGGACCTGTCAGGCTTGCGCACGGCCGCACGTCATGCCGGCAACATTCACTGCATGGGCTACGACGCCATCGTCGAGTTCGGCCCGCATCGCATCGGCGCATGCCACGGCGATGATCAAGATCGACTGGCCGGCCTCACTCACAGCGGCCTTTGCGAGTGGGTGTTTCGTGGCCACTCGCATGTGCATGGCCTCGAAAAGATCCAGCCGCGGGTGTCGCTGCTCAACCCCGGCGCACTGGGTGGGCGTAACCCCGAGCCGCGTGGCATTGCCATCGTCGATCTTGCCAACCACTCGGCGCAGTTTTTGGCGGTGTGATGACAGAGACGGAGCGGCTCAGAAGCCGCGACGACGGACGGGTAGTTTCGCGTCCGTCTCCCGTCTATCGTCCTCCGTCCTTCTTCCCCGCCATCTCGCGCTTGCGGCCCTCGATGTAATCGCGCAAACCCTCTTCCACGCCGGGGTCGATATAGGGTTTCTCGTAGTTGGCCAGCAATTCCTTCCACACCTTGTGCGCGCGCTGTGCGGCATCCAGCGAACCATTGTCCTGCCACACGCCGATGTTCTGGCGATCCATCACGCTGCTGCGATAGAACGCGTTTTCATAGCGCTCCAGGGTGTGGGTGGTGCCAAAGTGATGGCCGCCGGGGCCGACCTCTTTGATCATGTCCAGCGCCAGGGTTGCATCGCTGATCTCGACCGGCTCGAACAGACGCTGCATCATGGCCAACCCTTCCACATCGAGAATGAACTTCTCGTACGAGCACACCAGACCACCTTCGAGCCAGCCGGCCGCGTGCATGATGTAGTTGGTGTGAGCCATGATGGTCGGCCACAGGCTCATCTGGGTTTCCATGGCCGCCTGCGCATCCGGCACCTTGCTGGTGTTCAACCCACCGCTGCCGCGATAGGGCAGGCCATAGCGCCGGGCCAGTTGTGCGCCGGCAAAAAATGCCCATGCACCTTCGGGGGTGCCAAAGGCCGGCGAACCCGTGGCCATGTCGGTGTTGGTGGTGAAGCCGCCATAGATCACCGGCACGCCGGGGTTGACCAACTGCGTCAGGGCGATGCCGGCCAGCGCCTCGGCGTTCTGTTGTGCCACCGCCGCGGCCATCGTGATCGGGCTCATCGCCCCGGCCAGAATAAACGGCGTCATGACGATGGGCTGGCCCCCGCGCGCATAGGTGATGATGCCCTCGATCATGGTCGTGTCATATTTCAAGGGGCTGTTCGCATTCACGACCGCGACCATGACCGGCTGCTTCTTGATCTCGTCGTGGCCGCCGAACACGATGGCGGCCATGTTCAGGCCATCGGTGGCCACGCTGCGGCCATGCGCCGCCTGTGCCACCGCCTTGTCGGTCAGGGTGAAGATAGCCCAGCCGCGCTCGAGATAGCGCTGCCACACTGGCACATCCACCGGCTCGCACACCTGGCTTTCCATCACATGAATCGGCGGACACATCTGGGCCAGTTTGCACAGCTCGTGCAACGCCGCCACGCTGCCATCACGCCGGCCGCGCTCCAGATCGCTGACAAAGGGCACCCCGCTGGTGGTCGCAAACACCGTGTTGTTGCCGCCGATGGGCACACTTTTGGCCGGGTTGCGCGCACGCAAGGTGAACTGGCCGGGCGCCTTGGCCACGCTGTCGAGCAGCAGGGTGCGGTCGATCCACACCTGTTGCGTTTTGCGATCCACTTTTGCGCCCGCTGTGGCCCAAATCTCCACGGCTTCGTCGTCCATGAAGGTGATGCCGATCTCCTCCACAATCCGCATCGACGCTTGGTGCAACTGCTCCAACTGATCTTCGCTCAGCATTTGGGTCGGTGGCAAAAAGTTATACAGCGCCTTAAACGGCAACGTTTCGATGGGCAAACGCTTGCGTGCGGCCCGGCGGGAGGCGCGGCGGTCGGAGGGTGGGGGAGTGGTCATCGTTTAATTCTTGCGCCCTCATTGTCGCAGATTGTGGCCATGACCAGCGGGCCGAAATAACTGAGGCGCTGGGTGAGCGCGGCGCGCAAATTTCGGCTGGCAGGCCCGCCTTTCACCAGGCCATACAAGCCCAGGCCGGTGAGGGTTTGATGGGCCAGGGCCGCCCCATTGGCGCGCATGAAAGTGAGAATGTCGCTTGCTTCATGGGTCAGGGTGATGGAATTGCCGCTAGCGGCCAGGGCAGCCTCATTGGCCGCGTGAATGTCGGCCAGCGCCGTGGCAAACCCGCCGAAGTCATCGCGCTGGACGGCATCAAACACGGTCTGGGCATTCAAGCTGCGGGTTAGGTGTTGGGTGGATTTGCGCAACAGCCGTTGTTGCTGCGCCTCAAAATTGTCAGCGATATCGTCCGGCTCTTTGGGCAATACCAATACAAACACCCACGACTCGTCTTCACGCTGATGCGCGATGGCGGCGCGAGATTGCAGCAGGCCGTCGTCATCGTTCAACAACAGGCCGCCTTGCGCAAACGCCCGCTGCGGCAATGTCATGCGAAAGCTGGGGTGGCCGACGTGCCAGGCTGTGTGCACGCGCTTCATGCTTGCGCCCAGCATGTCGTCCGAGCCCAGACCCATGTGCGCGGGAATCGCGGTTTCGATTTCGATCTCGCCGGTGAGACCAACGGCCTGAGCTTGTTGGTAGGCCAGCTCTGCCCGCGCGCCACTGACCGATAGCGTAGGTGCCGGTCGGGCTACCAGTTGAATCTGCGGGTGTTGCAGGGTGATGCCGAGTTCACACATCGCGTTATCGGGTGAATTTGCATGCACGTAACCCAGATGCAGGTAACTCGGCACTGTCATTTCAATTTGCATGGTTCACTCACATCGTTCCTGTGTGAAAACGGTACGGCTCAATCGCGGCCCAATCAATTTCAACGCCCAGCCCCGGCGCATCTGGCAGCGTGACCGTGGCCGGCTGGCCGGGTTGGGGTGAGTTGGGCTCGATGGGTTTGGGCAGGATGTAGTCGCGCCGTTCCAGCGTCCAGCCGGGTGGGTCGTAGGGGAACTCGATGAACGGCGCGGTACTAAGGGCGGCGCTGACCTGGAGATTGGCCAGCACGACCAACCCATCGCCCCAGGTGTGCGGCGAGTAGATGCAGCCCTCGGCTTGCACCTCCTGGGCCAGTTGCCGCGCCCGCAAAATGCCAGTGCTCCACACCACATCGGCCTGATACACGTCCAGCGAGCCGTGCTTCAAATACTCGCGCTGTTCGCTGAAATCGCGATTGCCCTCGCCGCCGGCGATGCGCACTTTGGCACACTGGCGCAATTGGGCCAGGCCGCGATAGTTGTGGCGGTGTAGCGGCTCCTCCAGCCAATACACGCCCATCTCGGCCAACGCATCCGCCATCCATAGCGCGGTCTTGAAGTCCCACG
>JBBQST010000173.1:0-9122 GCA_038213625.1 Thermoflexales bacterium | reverse complement strand
CTGGAATCGCTGGAACTAACGAGCGGCCGTGGCGCGTGCCGACGCATGGGCACCACCGAATTTGCCGCGATGGAAGCGCTGTTGCTTGAGCTTGATGGCCTGGAAAAGCAACATGATGCGTGGTCGGCCGCGAACATTCGGCTACACGAATTTATTTGCGATTGTGCGCAGATGCCGTTGACCAAGAGCATGCTGGTGAAGGTGTTGGAGCACTGGAACCGGCTGCGGCGGGTCTATCTCGATGATGTATTTCGCCATCGTATTCATGCGGCGCAGCAGGAGCACTGGAGCATGTTCCGGGCCATGAAAGTAGGCGATTTAAAAAAGCTCGAGCGCGTCATCCACGAGCACAATCGCGCCGCGCATGATGCGTATCTGGCTCAATTTCAACGTGCGTTGAAACAAGCGCCGGCACCGGCTCGCACGACTCGGCGGATCAACAAACCTGCACTCACGACTGCTAAAACTTGAACGAGTAAACCATGTCATACACGCGCGTGGCGTCTTTGAGGACGCCTGAAATGCTTCGCAATCACCTGTCGCAATTGGGCGTGACTTTGCCTCTGGATGAGGTGGTGCAACACGGCGATGCGGCTCCGCTGGCTCAGCCCTTGCACACCCATTGCAAAGTGGTGGGCAACCGGTTTGCGATTTTGCCGATGGAAGGCTGGGATGGCACGGCCGATGGGTTGCCCTCAGACCTGACAATTCGGCGCTGGCAGCGCTTTGGCACCAGTGGCGCGAAGCTCATCTGGGGCGGCGAGGCGGTGGCGGTGCGGCACGATGGCCGGGCAAATCCTAATCAGTTGGTGGCGAATGATCACACCCTGAAAGGCCTGACCGGGTTGCGCGAGGTGTTGCTGGCCGAACATCAATCGCGCTTTGGAAGAACCGATGATGTGTTGATCGGCTTGCAACTGACCCACTCGGGCCGGTTTGCACGGCCCAACAGCAAGGCGCTGGAGCCGCGCACGGTGTATCGGCACCCGTGGCTGGACAAGAAGTTTCATGTGGCCGCGGAAGCGGTTTTGAGTGACGATGAGATCGAGCAGATCATCGCGGCATTTGGGCCGGCGGCGAAAATTGCGCAACAGGCCGGCTATGAGTTCGTCGATGTCAAGCATTGCCATGGCTATCTCGGCCACGAATTTTTGAGCGCGCACGAGCGGCCGGGTAAATATGGGGGCAGCTTCGAGAACCGCACCCGCTTTTTGCGTGAGGTGGTGGAGGTGGTGCGTGCCGCTGCGCCGGGGATGCACATGGGTGTGCGGCTGAGCGCGTTCGACTGGATGCCGTTCAAACCTGGTGCCGATCATGTGGGTGTGCAAGATCGCGATGCCGCAACCAGCGCACACTACCCCTACGCATTTGGTGGCGATGGCACCGGTATTGGCATCGACCTGGGCGAGACCCATCAATTTCTCGACCTGCTGGAATCGCTGGGAATTCAACTTGTGTGTATTACGGCAGGGAGTCCATACTACAACCCACACATCCAGCGGCCGGCGTTGTTCCCGCCCAGCGATGGCTACCAGCCGCCCGAAGATCCATTGGCCGGGGTGGCGCGTCAAATTCAAGTCGTCGCCGCGCTCAAAAAGCAACATCCAAATCTGGTCTTCGTCGGCACGGGGTATTCATACTTGCAGGAATGGTTGCCAAACGTGGCCCAGGCCGTGGTGCGGGAAGGCTGGACGGATAGCGTGGGCATTGGCCGCATGGCGCTGTCGTATCCGGATGTGGTGGCCGATACGTTGGCCGGCACGACGTTGCAACGCAAGCGATTGTGCCGCACGTTTAGCGACTGCACCACCGGGCCGCGCAATGGCCTGGTATCCGGGTGCTATCCCTTGGATGATTTTTATAAGAATCATCCGCACCGTGCTTTGTTGGAGGCAGCAAAAAAATGACGACGACTCAAATCAATCAAGTCAATATGAATACCAACACAACCGACACACCGGTTCACGAAGAAAAACCGATCGAGTTGCACGACCCGCGGCTCTACACGCGGCGAGCGGTGGTAGAGGGCGTGCGCGGTGGTTTCGCCGCGGTTACACCGGCCCATCTGGAGCAATATCGCGAGTTGGGCTTTCTGTCCATCGAGGATGCATTTACGCCGGACGAGGTGCGCGCCGGTCTGGACGGCCTGCTGCATCTCATCGCCGGCAACAAGCCCGAGTTTCAGGGCATTCAGTTCGAGGCTGCGGCACGAGACATTTTGGACACCCTGACGCTGGAACAGAAGCAGGACGCCGTGCGCAAGCTGATGTGGTTCACGCCCCACGACGAGCGGCTGAACGCGATGGCCCAGCACCCCGGTTTATTAGACGTGGTCGGCAAAATTCTCGGCAGCACCAATCTGAAGATGTTTCAGGACATGGCATTGCTAAAACCGCCCAAGCTGGGCCGTGAAAAGCCGTGGCACCAGGACAAGGCCTACTTCAATATGGATGTGCGCGAGCAGGTGGTCGGCGTATGGATTGCGTTGGATGAAGCCACGTTGAACAATGGCTGCATGCACCTCATGCCGCAAATTCCGCGTCAGCCGATCACCCATTTCCAGCGGCGCGACTGGCAGGTGTGCGACACCGAGATTCTGGGCGAGACGTGCGTGGCCGCGCCCTTAAAGCCGGGCGGTGTCTTGTTATTCGATGGATTGCTGGTGCATGGCACGCCGCACAACACCAGCGACCAGCGCCGGCGGGCGGTGCAATTTCACTATCACGCCCAACGCTATGGAGCCGTGCCCAACGAGGCGCGCATGGCCCTGTTTGGCAGCGAAGGCAAGGATGTGGAGTGCTGATGATTCGCTTCTCCGTCATTGGCATTAACCACGGCCACATCTACGGCCAGGTGAACAGCCTGCTCAAAGCCGGCGCGACGTTTGTGTCGTTTCATGCGCCCGAGCCGGATCTGGCCGCGGCATTCGCGAAGCAATATCCACAGGTCAAACAGGCCGGCAGCGAGGCTGAGATCTTGGAGGATGACACGATCCAGCTGATCGTGACAGCCGGCATACCCGTTGAGCGCGCACCGCTGGGCATTCGCGCCATGCAGCACGGCAAAGACTTCATGACCGACAAGCCTGGCATCACCACGCTGGACCAACTGGCCAAAGTGCGGCATGTGCAGGCCGAGACCCGGCGCATCTACTCAATTTGCTACAGCGAGCATTTCGAGAACGGCTCGGTGGTGCGGGCGGGTGAGTTGGTGCAGGCGGGTGAAATTGGGCGGGTGGTGCAGACGATGGGGCTGGGGCCGCATCGGGCAAATTTGCCCACGCGGCCGGGCTGGTTCTTCGAGCGCGAGAAATATGGCGGCATTCTGTGCGACATTTGTTCGCATCAGGCCGAGCAATTTTTGTTCTTCACCGGCTCCACCTCGGCCGAAGTCGTCGCGTCACAAGTTGGCAACTTCCATCACCCCCGACATCCGGGCCTGGAGGATTTTGGCGATGTGACCTGGCGAGGCAATACTGGCAGCACCGGCTACGCGCGGGTGGATTGGTTTACGCCGGATGGATTGCCGACCTGGGGCGATGGCCGCATGACCATCCTCGGGACCGATGGCTACATTGAGCTGCGTAAGTATGTCGATATCGAGGGGCGCGGTCTGGGCAGCCACCTGTTCATCGTGAATCAAAAGGGTTCGCGCTACGAGGATTGCAGCGCCATCGAATTACCGTATGGCCGGCAACTCATCGACGACGTGCTCAACCGCACCGAGACGGCCATGTCGCAGACGCATTGCTTTCTGGCAGCCGAGTTGGTGTTGAAGGCGCAGGCGCAGGCGCAACAGATTCATGTGACGCCGGCGGCACAAGATGCGTCGGCCGCGATGGAGGCCAAATAATGCCGGTGCGGTTGGGCCTGGTGGGGCTTGGGGTCATCGGCCAGATTCACCTCAAGATGGGCGCGGGCTTGCCCGACGCGGCCTTTACCGCCATTTGCGATGTGCGTGACGAGGTGGTGCAGGACACGGCCCGCCAGTTCAATATTGCCAAAACCTACACCGATGCCAATGCGTTGTTTGCCGATGCGGATATTGACGGCGTGGTGTTGGCGTTGCCGGCCAACCTGCGCACCGATCTAGCCCTGCGCGCCTTTGCAAACGGCAAGCATGTGTTGACTGAGAAGCCGGTGGCGATGAATGCGGGCGAAGTGCGCGGCTTGATCGCGGCGCGTGGTTCGCTGATCGCGGGCTGTTGCTCATCGCGCTATCGCTCGCTGCCATCGGCCCAGTTTGTGACCGACTTTATTCGTCAGGGCCACCTGGGCCAGATTTGCGTGGTGCGTTGCCGCGCCGTCACGGCGGCCGGTGCACCGCCGACTAAGCCACCGCCGGTGTGGCGCTTGCGCAAAGATCTGAACGGTGGCGGCATTCTGATGAACTGGGGTTGCTATGACCTGGACTATCTATTTGGTGTGCTGGACTGGCAGGTGAAACCGCAGCGCGTGATGGCGCAGACATGGCCGGTTGCGCCGGTCTACCAGCACTACCCGGCACCAGGCTCCGACGCCGAGACGTATGTGGCCGCGTTGGTGCACTGTGCGAACGGCATCGCCCTAAGCTATGAGCGCGGCGAGTTCATGACGACGCAAACAGACGAGGCTTGGCAAATCATTGGTGACAAGGGTTCGCTGCGGTTGTGGTTGAAGGACAAAGCCGGCAAGCAAATTTACTTTGATCGCGCCACCGAAACCGGCACCATCAGCGAAATCATCTGGCAGGGCGACGAAACCTCCGAACAACAACACCGCGGCCCCGCCGAAGACTTCGCCGATGCAATTCGCCAAGGTCGCCAGCCGCGCACCACACTAGAAAACGCCCTACTCATGCAAACTCTGTTCGACGCCATTTATCGAGCCGCTGATACCGGCGTCTGTGTTGCAATATCCTGACAGAGAGCGGCTGGCGGTTGGCTGCTAGCAACCAACTGCCAGCCCCCTCTTTCTGACTACTGACTACTGACTACTCTCTACTTCCCCTCCTATGAAATACGCATTCATGAGCTTTTCCAATCCGGCCTGGACGCTGGATGAGATGTTGGCCGCAGCCAAGCAATATGGCTATGACGGCATCGAGCCGCGCATTGATGGCGGGCATAAGCATGGTCTGGAGTTGAGCAGCACGCCGGCCCAGCGCGCCGAGGCCAAACAGCACGCCGCAGATCGAGGTGTCGCCATTGCGTGCATTGCCACGGGTTGCCGCTTTGCCGACCCTGCGGCCGCGCCGCAGAACGTGCAAACGGCCTTGCAAGCCATAGACCTGGCGGCCGATGTGGGTGCCGGTGTGATTCGCGTATTCGGTGGCAAGGTGCCGGAGGGCGTGATGCGCATTCAGGCCGCTGATTCCATTGCGGCGTCGTTGAGTGCATTGGCCCCTCACGCGGCTGAGCGCGGTGTGACGGTGGCTATCGAGACCCACGATGACTGGTGCGATGCGACGGATGTGGCCGCGATTTTGCAGCAGGTGAACCAGCCTCAGATCGGTGCAAATTGGGACTACCAACACACCACGCGGGTGGCCAAGCTCAGCATCGCCCAGGCATTCTCGCTGTTGCAGCCCTACATCAAGCATGTGCATTTTCACGATGGCACCGAGCGCGCCGACAAGCTGGAGTTTTTGCCGGTGGGACACGGCATCTATGACCATCGCGCCGTATTGCACGCGCTAAGCTCCATTGGCTACACTGGCTTTCTCAGCGGCGAGTGGATCGATTGGGAACCTGCCGACGTGCATTTGCCGCGCGAACTGGCGGCGATGAAGGCGATGGAAGAATGAAGTTGCTGGTGGCTGGCTGCTGGCTGCTGGTTGTTAGTCCTGAATTGCTGCGAAGGTTTCGTTCTGAACTAACTACTAGCAACCAGCCACTAACAACTCCGAGGAGTTACTACACATGTTAACGAACGAACAAACTACAGCATACGAGCGCGACGGCTATGTCATTGATCGCGGCTTCTTTAATGCCGAGGAAATGGAGGTGCTGCGCGCTTACGCACAGAACGACCCCGCGCTGCAAAACGCGATGCACATGCGCGCGGACAAGGACGGCGGCATCGCCAAGTTGTCGTTGTGGAACGAGGCCGGCGACGACCTGTATGGTGTGGTCTCGCGCACGGCCAAGCTGGTGGACGCGGCCGAGCAACTGGTCGGCGAGGAGATCTACCACTGGCACCACAAGATGAGCATGAAGGAGCCCTACACCGGTGGCGCGTGGGAATGGCATCAGGACTACGGCTACTGGTACAAAAACTATTGCCTGTATCCGAACCTCGTGTCGTGCTTTATTGCTGTGGACAAATGCACCCGTGCCAACGGTTGCATGCAAGTGATCACCGGCTCGCACAAGATGGGCCGGGTGGAGCATGGCCGATTTGGCGACCAGACCGGTGCCGACCCTGAGCGCGTCGAAGCTGCGTTGAAGGTGCTGCCGCTGGACTATGCGGTGATGGAGCCGGGCGACGTGTTGTTCTTCCATAGCAACACGCTGCATCGCTCGGACCAGAACACCTCGCCCGACCGGCGCTGGTCATTGATCTGCTGCTACAACGCGCGCAGCAACAGTCCGTATGCCGCGTCTACACATCCCAGCTACACCAAACTGGAACGCCTGCCGAATAGCGAGTTGGTTGAAGCTGGACGCCGCATGTTGGCCGAGCGAGCCTAGCCAGATGGAGTCCATCCCACAGGTGGACTTCATCTAACGCAACATGATTCGCCTGTTATCCATCCTGACCTATGTGATGCCGATGCAAACGCGCATGCCGTTTCGCTACGGCATCGCCACGCTCACGGCGCTGCCGCATGTGGTGTTGCGGGCGCGGGTTTGGGTGGATGGGGTCGAGGTGGAGGGGATGGCCGCTGAAGGCCTTGCACCCAAATGGTTTACCAAACACCCTGGCACCAGCACCGATGAGGACATTGCCGAACTGTGGCAGGTGATTGATGCGGCCATTGAACTCGCGCTGAAACAAGGCGAGGCCGACAGCGTGTTTGAGTGGTGGCAGCGCGTGTATGTGGCCCAGCATGAGTGGGCGGCCCAGCGCGCGTGGGCGGCCGGTCGATTGCCCCCGCTGCTGTGGGCGTTTGGGGTCAGTCTGGTTGAACGCGCGATGATCGATGCGTTCTGCCGTGCCCAACAAATCAGCTTTGCCGAGGCGCTGGCCACGAATGCGTTGGGCATCCGACTCGGCGAGATTCATCCTGAGCTGCAAGGCATGCTGCCAGCCGCGCTGCTGCCAAAGCCATTGCGGCACATCACTGTCCGGCACACGGTTGGCCTTAGCGACCCATTGACCGATGCCGACATACCCGCGACGGAGCGAGTTGAAGATGGGTTGCCGCAATCACTGGAGGCGTGTATTCGCGCGTATGGTCTAACGCACTTCAAAATCAAGCTGTGCGGCAATCTGATTCAGGATCGCGCACGGCTGATTGAAGTCGCCAAAATTTTGGAGCGTGATGCTGAAAATTTTGCTTTCACGCTGGATGGCAATGAACAGTTTCATACGGTGGCTGAGTTTGTGGACACCTGGCGGGCGATACAGGCCGAGCCGCAGCTGGCTTCGTTTATGCGGCATCTGATCTTTGTGGAGCAACCGTTGCATCGCGATGTGGCGTTGAGCGAAGCGACGGGTGTTGCGCTGCGAGCCTGGGCAGACCGGCCAAAGATCATCATCGACGAGTCTGATGGTGAGTTGGATAGCCTGCGGATTGCGCTGCAATCGGGCTACGCGGGCACCAGCCACAAAAACTGCAAAGGCGTTTTTAAGGGCGTGGCGAATGCGTGCTATGCCTCGCACTTGTCAACTCAATTCCCGGAAAGCCGCGTCATGATCAGTGGTGAGGACTTGTGCAATATAGGGCCGGTGGCGCTGTTACAAGATCTGGCGGTGATGGCGGCGCTGGGCATTGCCCACGTCGAGCGAAATGGACATCACTATTTCAAGGGGCTGAGCATGTGGCCGGCAGCGGTGCAAGCCGGAGCCCTTGCCCAGCACAGTGATTTATATCGCCGGCACGAAACTGGCTTTCCTACGTTGAACATTTGGCAGGGCACCATCAACGTCAGCAGCGTAGCCGATGCGCCATTTGGAACGCGGCTGCGCCCGAACGAAGTGGTGCGTGAGATGAATGAGCGAACGCCGATTCTGATGCAGACACACTCGCAATAACTGCGCAAAGGCAAAATGACACCATGACACACACGATTCAAACGACGGTGGTCGGCAGCTACCCCATTCCGACCTGGCTGAGTGCCATGCCCAATACGCCGGCCCTACGCGATGCCGTCATGGTGGTGTTGAAGACGCAGGAACTGGCCGGCATTGATGTGATCAGTGACGGCGAGCTCTCGCGCTTTGATCCCAATCACCCCGAGACCAACGGCATGATCGAATATTTTGTGCGGCCCCTGGCTGGAATTCATGCCTCACTCGGTCGCGCCGAGCTGGAAGCCTTTCGCGCTCAGCCGGGTATGGGTTTTCGCACGGTCCCGGCTGGGGTGGTGCGCGAGGCCATCGACGAGGGTGACATGAACTTGCAGGCGGCCTGGAATTTTGTGAAGGGCTTCACGACGCGGCCGCTCAAGTTCACCGTTACCAGCCCCTACATGCTGGCCAAAACGTTGCTGGACAAGCACTACTTCGACCGGCGCGCATTGGCCATGGGCATTGCCGAAACGATGCGCAAGCAGGTGGCGTCCATCGATGCCGCGGTGTTGCAGGTGGACGAGGCTAATTTGCCGGGCTCGCCCCAGGACAGCATGTGGGCGGCTGAGGCGATCAACCATGTGTTGAGCGGTGCGCCGGCGCGCACCCAGCGCGCGGTGCATCTGTGCTTCGGCAACTACGGCGGCCAAAGCATTCAGCGCGGCATGTTTGCGGATTTGTTGCCGTTCTTTAATGCGCTCGAAGTGGATCATCTGGTCCTGGAGTTTGCGCGGCGCGGCTACCACGAGCTGTCTGTGTTTACCGATCTGGAGCCGATTGGCGAGACCATCAAATATGCCACCATCATCGTTGCCACCATCCCGATCCTGTTTTTATACCCGTTCTTACAGCGTTACTTCGTCAAAGGCGTGTTGATTGGTGCCATCAAAGAGTAAATTTAAATCAGAG
>JBBQST010000172.1:0-9139 GCA_038213625.1 Thermoflexales bacterium | reverse complement strand
AATTTCTTTGATAAGGTCATGGTCATGAGCGAGGATGTGGGTCTGCGCAATGCGCGTCTGGCGCTGCTGTTGCAAATTGTGCGGCAGGCAAACGGGATTGCCGACCTGAGTAAAGTTGAGGGGTTTTAATTAACTCATGTTATGCAGAAGTCTCACGCAAAGGCGCAAAGGCGCAAAGGCGAAATGGCGATAAAAATATACTTTGCGCCTTTGTGTCTTTGCGTGAGACTTCGTCACCATGCGTAATATCAGTCAGTAATTAGGTGATTTTATTTGAGGGGTTTTACGTGAGTGATACTGAATTCAAAGAACAATTGGTGAAGGGCACGCGCTTGCTAATGGAGCACAAGCCGACTGAAGCGTTGCCGTTTTTGGTGCTGGCGCATGAATTGAATCCCGAGAACGTCGACTGCATGTTGAATCTCGGCGGGGCCTACATCATGGCTGGCCGGCACCAGTATGCGGTGCCGGTGCTGGAGAAAGCGGCTTTGGGCGAGCCTGAGAACGCGCAGATTTGGACCAATCTGGGTGCGGCGCATCTGGGCAACCCGATCACGGCCACCGACGAGCGCCAGAATCAAGCGCTGGACGCCTATGCCAAAGCGCTGCTATTTGACCCGCACGCGCCTAACGTGGCTTACAACATGGGGTTGATCTACCGCGACCGCGGCGACACCGATCTCGCGATCTCGGCGTTCAAACGAGCACTGGCCACCAATCCCAATGACCGGGACGCGCAGAAGAATTTGGATCGCTTGCAGACGGGGGACAAGCTTTGAGCTGTGAGCGATGAGCTAGGAGCAGGAAGGTCTGCGCTCTTTGCTCACAGCTCATCGCTCACAGCTCTCTAGCTCCCGATCTCGGTTTCGATGAAGTGAACATTGATGCGGCCCATCTGGCTGTGGCGGATGCCGCGCACGCGCATGCCTTTCATGTTGGCGCTGGTGGTGACATTGGCTTGCATCCACGGCCCAAGCGGTTGGGCCAGAAACGCACCGATGAGGCCGCCGAAGATGGCCCCGGATAGTTGCTCGTGCCAGCGCGCATGCCGGCCGGCCAGGCGTGCCATCAGCAGAGCCAGACCGCCGGTCAGAAACCCGGCCGTGACCAGATTGGTGCCGCAGCCGGGGTGGATGGCCAGTTTGGCATTGCCCGCATTCATGCGCCGGATGGCCTCGTTGGCGGCGGCAGCAATCTCGCTCATCTCAAAATTGCCATACAGGTAGAAGCCATTGTGAGAGGCGCGGCCGGCTCCCGATAAATTTGAAATGCGCTCGGCCAGCATATGCAGCGTAGCGTGCTCCAGCGCATGATTGCGCCGCACCCGCTCGACCAGGCTGGTCTGGCCGGCCGGCGTCGAAAGCAGCGAGGCCAACGCCCTTACTTTTTGAGAATTGAGCATGAGACAATCATACAGTCAGTTCATGGCTGCTGGCTGCTGGCGGCTGGCTTCATCTGATACTGACTACTAATTACTGATTACTTTCTACTAACATCTTATGAAACTGCTTGGCAAAGTGGCATTGGTGACTGGCGCGGCGCATCGGGTGGGCAAAGCGATGGCGCTGGCATTGGCGAACGAGGGTGCCGATATTGTGGTGCATTACGGCGGCAGTGCCGACGCAGCTCAGGACACCGCTCGCGAAATTGAGGCGTTGGGCCGGCGCGCGTTGCTGGTGCAGGCCGACATGGGCAATTGGGATGCCGCGGCCGCGCTGGGCGAAAAGTCGCTGGCCCACTTTGGCAAGGTCGATATCTTGATCAACAGCGCGTCCAGCTTTGTGCCCAATGACTATTTCTCGACCCAGGAGGCTGATTTCGACAAGGCTGTGGACGTGAATGCGAAGGGGCCGTTTGTGTTGAGTCAGGTGATTGCCCAGCATATGATGAGCCGCGACTATGCCGAGGGCGAATACAGTCATATCATCAATATTGTGGATGAAGGCGCGTTCCTGCCCTCGAAAAGCTATGTGGCGCATTCGCTGAGTAAGGCGATGTTGTTGGCGCTGACGCATAGCCAGTGTCTGAACTTTGGACCGAAGGTGCGCGTGAACGCGATTTGCCCTGGGCCCATCCTGAAGCCGCCAGACTACACCGAAGAACGGTGGCAAGCCATCCGCAACAGCAACCCTTTGCAAGCCCTCGGCACCGCCGAACAAATGGGCGAGATTATTCTTTTTCTAATCACCGGCCCACAGTTTATCAATGGTGATTGCATCATGCTGGAAGGTGGCCGGATGTGGAAACGGTGAGGAATTTTTAAATTTGTTGACTTGTCCACTTGCTCATTTGAAATGAACAAGTGAGCAAATCAACAAGTGAGTAAATGACCCATGGATCTGAATCAAGTAACCCGCCTGGTTCAATACTTGGATGAGGAGCGGCGCAAGGATCGCCAGACCATCATCCATTTGCAGGAACGCGTGGACTCGCTGTCCAAGGAGGTTGAGTCGCGCTCGCGCTATGCGCAGTCGCTGGAAAGCGGCATGAGCGAAATGCGTCTCTCCATTCCCAAGTCCATGGGCTGGGTGACGGTGGTTGAGCAGATTCGCAGCGAATTCGGCCAGGTGATTGAGCGCATCGAAGATCAGCGCACCAAGAACGAACGCGAAGGCTTGCGCGTGCGGCAGGTCGAGATCGAATCGCTCGTGCGCCAGATCAACGAGTTGAAGCGCGAGGTGAAGCCGTATAGTCGCTATTCCGAGGACATCGAGGCACGCAAGGTGGAGGATGGCCGGCTGGCCGAGCAGATCAGTCGCTCACAGTTGCAGGTGATGGATCTGGAGCGCCGCTTCGATGCGCCCCAGGCCCAGATCAGCTACCTGGAAGAACAGCGCCGGCAGGACAACAAGCGCATCGTGTCTTTGGAGCAACACCTGCCCGAAGTCGCCAAGAAGTTCGATCAGTTGCCGCCCCGTCTGTTGCTGATGGACGAAGCCATCCGGCGCAAGCAACTCGAGCTGGAAGAGGCCGCCAAGATCATTGAGGCGCAAAACCAGGTGCTGGAGAGCGCGCGCGTGGCCGACATTCGCCGCGAACGGCAGTTTGCAGAGTATGCCGAGGTGGAGGAGAAGCTCAAAGTGCGGGCCGATGAAGTGCAGCAGCAGGTGACCGGCTTCATTCAGATGCGCGAGGAAGTGCGGCGGGTGCTGGCCGATATCCCGGATATTCAGGCGCGGCTCGAAGTTCGTGTCAACGAAATTGCCGAGATTCAGCGCGAATCCGAAGACCGGGCCAAGCGGGTGGCCGATGAATTCCGCGAAGTGATCATGAAAGAGCTGCGCACGTTCATGGTGGGGCAGGAAGAGAAGTGGCATCCGCGCGACCGGCGCATTGCCGACTACGAGCCGCGCATCGATGTGCTGGAGGAGGAAATCACCAAGTTCCAGCCGCAGATCACGCCGCTGTATGACATTCTGGAGGCCTTCACCGCCGCCTACGCCCAGGCCGGCCGCGAGTGGCTGGCCGAGTCCAACAAGCTGCTGGAACAAGCCCGGCTCAATATTCCCTCGGAAGTAAAGCCTTCGCGCCGGCAACTGCGCAAGAAACAGGCGCAACAAGCCGCCGACGCACAACAGGCTGACAGCAATGGCGCCAGCCCCAACGGAAGCAACGGCAACGGTTCCATCACACGACCCACCCGATCCACCGGACCCATTGATGATGGGTTGGATGATGATTTGATCGAGTAACTGAAGAAAGTAAAAAGGCAAAAGGCAAAAGGAGAGCGAGTGTTCCGTTTTTTGCCTTCTGCCTTTTTACTTTCTTCCTTTCCCCCCATGTTCGTTCTTGCCACTGCCGGCCACGTCGATCACGGCAAATCGACGCTGGTGCGGGTGTTGACCCAGATGAATCCCGACCGTCTGCGCGAAGAGCAGCAGCGCGGAATGACGCTGGACCTGGGCTTTGCATGGATGACGCTGCCCAGCCCAACCGATTCCATCTCGCTCGGCATCATTGATGTGCCGGGGCATATCGACTTCATCGACAACATGCTGGCCGGCGTGGGCGGCATTGATGCGGCCATGCTCGTGATTGCGGCCGATGAAGGGCCGATGCCCCAGACGCGCGAGCACTTGAATATTTTGCAGCTGTTGCGGGTGCCGCGCGCAGTGGTGGCGCTGACCAAGGCTGATCTGGTGGACGAGGATTGGCTGGATATTGTGCGCAGCGAGGTGCAAGGCCTGTTAGCCTCGACCGAGCTGGCTGGCGCGCCCATTGTGCCGGTGAGCGCCAAATCAGGCGCGGGGTTGCTGGCGTTGGTGCAGGCGCTGGCTGACGTGTTGCGCGATGCGCCGCCACGGGCCGATCTCGGCAAACCCCGCCTATCGGTGGATCGCGTGTTCAGCATGCAGGGCTTCGGCACCGTCGTCACCGGCACCCTCATCGATGGCAGCTTTGCCATGGGCGACGAGGTGGACGTACTGACCCAAAAGGGTGAAACCCTGTCGGCGCGGGTGCGCGGCCTGCAAACCCACAAGCAAAAACTGGAGCGCGCCCAGCCCGGCAGCCGTGTCGCCATGAATCTGGCCGGCGTGGAAGTGAGCCAACTGGCGCGCGGCAGCGTGGTGGCCCGGCCCCATGTGCTGCGGCCCACCACCTTATTGGATGTGCGGATCGAGATGCTGCCGGGAAGCGCAGACCGCCATGTCGGCGCGGTGCTGCACCACAACGCCGAAGTCAAAATATTCAATGGAGCCGCGCAGAGCATGGCGCAGGTGTGGTTGTTGGAGGGGAGCGAGCTGGCGGCGGGTCAGAGCAGCTGGGCTCAACTGCTGCTCACCTCGCACCTGGCCCCGGCCAATGGCGACCGCTTTATCGTGCGGCTGCCCTCGCCATCAATCACCCTGGGAGGCGGCGTGGTTGTGGATGCGCATCCGGCCATGCGCTATCGCCGGCGCGGCGGCACCGTGCAGGCCAGCGTGCTGGCGAGATTGGACGCGTTGAGCAAAGGCACACCGGCCGAGCGCGTGATCAACGCCCTGAACACGCAGCCCTTTGCGACACAGGCGGAGATGGGCGTGCTGGCACAACTGAGTGAGCCAGATATGAATGCGGCCATGGCCGAGCTGATTGAGAACGGCACGGTGCTGATCGCCCAGGACATCATTGGACTCGCCAGCATGTGGCGGACGGTGAGCGCGACTGTGGCAGAGGCGCTGGCCAGCTTTCACACGGCCCAACCCCTGTTGGAAGGGATGCCGCGCGACACTTTGCGCAGCCGGCTCAAACTGGATGCGCGCGCCTTCAACGCACTACTCAGCCTGGGGCCACACATGGCGGTGCCGTTTCAAGACAAGGGCGAAACCGTGCGGCTGATGACACATGCGGTTCAACTCAGCCCCGCTCAGCAACAGGCTAGCGATGCCTTATTGGCCCAGTGTAGAGCCAACCCATGGGCCACGCCATCGGTGAAGGATTGCAAACTGGCTGTGGGCGAGCGGGTGTATGACGTGCTGGTGCGCCAGCGGCGGCTGGTGCAGTGCGGGGCCGAGGTGGTGCTGTTGCCCGATATCTACGACTCGGCCGTGGCGCGCATTCGCGACCTGATCGCGCGCGAAGGCCAGATCACGGCAGCCCAGGTGCGCGATGCCTTTGGCACCAGCCGCAAATATGCCCTGGGTGTGTTGGAACACCTCGACGAGATAGGTGTGACAAAACGGGTAGGCGATGCAAGAGTGCTAAAGCGTTAGCGGAAGACGGAAGACGGAAGACGGAAGACGGGAAATTTTACGCACTATTTCTTTACTGACTACTGGTTACTGACGACTGTCTACTCTCTTGAAAACACGCTTCCCCGGCTGGCACCAGGTCATCCTTCTTACCGTCACCGAGCCCGTGTCGTGGGGCATTTTGTATTACACGTTCAGCGTCATGTTACCGCTCATGGAGCGCGATCTGGGCTGGTCGCCGGCGCTGGTCAGCGGCGCATTTTCACTGGCATTGCTGGTATCGGGATTTGCCGCAGTGGTGGCCGGGCGCTGGCTGGACGAACGCGGCCCTCACATCCTCATGACGGCGGGTTCTGTGGCGGCTGTGGTTTTGGTGCTGGCCTGGTCGCAGGTGCAGACGCCGCTTGGGCTGTATGCCATCTGGCTGTTGATTGGGCTGGTGATGGCGATGGTGCTCTACGAGCCGGCCTTTTGGGTCATCACCGCCTGGTTTACTCAGGCGCGCATACACGAGCGCGGCCGGGCGCTTACGGTGTTGACATTTGGCGGCGGATTGGCCAGCACCATCTTCATCCCGTTGTCGAACGCGCTCAGTCTGGCTTATGGCTGGCGCAACGCGTTGTTCATTCTGGCAGGAGTGCTGGCCGTGTTCACCATCGCACCGCATGCGCTGGGATTGCGCCAGCAGCCGCCACACCTACGAGAACACCTCACCAAAACCGGCACCCCGACGGCGCTTCAGACCGACATCCAGAAGCGCGGCCTCTTGCGCCAGCCCGCCTTTTGGCTGCTCTCACTGGCCTTCTCGCTCTCGGCACTGGCCTGGAGCGGCATGAGCATCCACCTCATCTCGTATGAGCTTTCACGCGGCATGGACGCAACCGTGGTGGCGTGGGCGGCTGGCTTTATCGGCATCACCCAGGTGGTGGGGCGGGTGCTGCTGACCCCGATCAGCGATCGCATTTCGGGCAAGACCATCGCCGTGGTGCTCTTTGTCATTCAGGCCGCGGCATTTCTGGCGCTGTTGGCGCTGCCGATGACCCTGGGGTTGATCATCTACGTGATTTGCTTCGGCATCGGCTTTGGCGTGCTCACACCCATTCGTGCCGCCCTGATTGCCGATCTCTTTGGAGCCAGACAATTTGGCAGTGTCAACGGCGCCATCTCACTCAGCAGCAACCTGGCCCGCGCCGCTGCGCCCCTGTGCGTCGGCCTGTTCATCAGCATCGGTGGCTATGAGCCCGTGCTGTGGGTGGCCGTGGCCGTGTGTCTGGCGGCCGGGGTGACGGTGGCGAGGGTTGGGGGAAGTAAAGAAGTAGTCAGTAGTCAGTAGTCAGTAGTCAGAAAGTAAGCGTGACGGTTTCTCTGTTACTGGCTACTGGCTACTGACGACTCGCTACTCGCCACTCCCCCTCTCCCCTCCTACGAACTCGCGCTGCTGTAACTGCGCACGGCATAGCGCCAGAACCACACACTGAAGGCGAAGGTGCCGAGGCCCATCAGCACGGCCAGCAACATGGTGTTGAGATCCAGCGTGCCGAGCAGGGCCTGGGCGGGGAAGGTGGTGATGAAGGCGATGGGCAGCACAAATGTCAGGGCAATGCGCAGGCCGCCCTCGAACGTGGTGATGGGAAACCGGCCGGTGTCCCACATGGCCGAGAAGGCGTTGCTGAGGTTGTGCACCTTGACGAACCAGAACGACAGGGTGGCCATGGCCGCCCACAGGCTATACATGATGAGCAGGGCCATGGCGAACATGATCATAAACTGCGCCACCGATAGCAACGTCGGCGTGAACCCCATGCGCGCCCACGCGATGCCAACAATGATGATGCCGGCCAGCACATCCACAATATTAAAAATTTTGATGTAGCGCAGGGTGGACAGGAACTGACTGTTCATCGGCTTTGTCAGCACGAAGTCCAGCGTGCCGGTGCGAATCATCTCGACCACCTTTTGGGCATTGGGTTGCAGCACCGTGGCAATGAAGCCATTCATCAGCACAAACAAACCGACGATGACCAACGCCTCGTTCAAGCCCCAGCCGCCAATGTTGTCAGTATGTGCATAGAACACGAGCACACTGAGCAAAGTGATGCCGGTCCAGAACTGGCTGAGCAGTGTCTGGGTAATAAAGTTGGCCCGATATTCCAGCTCGACCAGAATGCTGGATTTGATGAAGGTGGCGAAGAGTTTCAAATAGCGCACGGATAGTAGTTAGTGATTAGTTGTTAGTAGTTAGTTACAGAGAAGATCGGCCGTTCATGACTAATGACTAATCACTAACGACTAATAACTCTATTCCCCTTCACGCTCCCACCGCCGAGTAGCTGCGCATGGCCCGGGCCCATAGCAACCGCACGGCCAGGACCATAAAGATGCCCCAGGCGAATTGCACGGCCAGGCCAAACCACAGCCGGTCGCCCTGCACCCGGCCGGTTAATATTTCGATGCTGAACGAGAGCATGTAGCGAAACGGCAACCAGTTTAAGGCTTGTTGCGCCCAGTCGGGGAACATTTGGAGCGGGGCCAGAATGCCGCCCAGCACCACCCGAAACCCCTCCATCAGCAGAATAAACGCACTGACCTGCGAAACCCAGAACGCAAGGATGCCGATCAGATAATCGAGAAAGAACATGATCATCCACGCGCCGACGATGGACAGCAAAAACAGGGCGATGGTGCCGGGGGATAGATCGAGCCGAACCCCCGGCGTCAGCACCAGCACGGCCACCACAATCGGCAGCGCGATGACCATGCGAATCGCCTTCTCGCCCCAGTTGGCGGCGATGTCGTTGTGAATGGGGTGAATCGGCCGCAACAGCAGCGGCGAAAGCTGGCCCTCGCGAATCTTGAAGTCCAGCTCCCACGATGCCCACACGGCGGTGAGCTGGCGCACGATCATGCCGACCATGTAGTAGGCCACGAAGTCGGGCGTGCTGAAGCCATTGACGGGGCCGCCCTTGCTGATGCCGATCCACACCACCATCATGATGATCATGAGCAGGCTGGTCAGCATCCACATGAAAATCTCGGCGCGATATTCCATCATCAGCGACCACGACACGCGCAGGAGAGCCAGATATTTTTTCGCCATAGGAGATAAGAACGGTGCACAGTTGGGGATGCGCACTGGGAAAGTATAGGTGAATGCAGGTTTAGCGCGTCAACCGGCCACCCCACACCATCGCATCAAAAATGCGGCCAGTGTGCGCGCCACGGCCACCACGCTGTCCAGCTCCACATACTCATCGGCCCCGTGCAAATTGGCCCCTTTTGGCCCCCACGCAAACGCCGGCACGCCATACAACGCCGCAAAGCGCGCGTCCAGACCCGCCGTCATGCCCATCACCTGCGGCAGCGGATCAGCCCCGCCGCGCACCTGTTGCACCGTCTGGACAAATGCCTGCACGAACGGATCGCGCTCGTCCTGAAGCCATGGCTCGGTGTGCCAGCCGAAGTATTCA